>NZ_SRLW01000205.1:0-18223 GCF_006518215.1 Myxococcus sp. AB025B | reverse complement strand
GTTCGGGTGGAGGGGGAGGCTCCGCGACGGGAGGGCGCGCGACGACTCCGGGCTTCGGAGGGGAGACGCGCACCGACTTGCCGACGAGCCCCGACGCGGGTGCACGCGAGGGATCGACGGAAGGGTTGTCCGCGTCCTGCCCCGCGCTGCCCCGCTCGGCATCGGACGACTCCCTCGCGGCTTGAGCCGCCACGCCGCGCGCGGGACGCGTGGAGCCATCACCGCCATGCACCACGGCACCGAGTGGCGCGCGCGCCGGAGCCTCGGCTCCGTTCGCGGCACGTCCCGCGCCCTGCGCCGAAGCCTCCAGGCCACGGCCCGTCGCGACAGGCCCCTGCGCCGAGCGCGCCGACGCATCCGCCCCGTTCGCGTCTCGTCCCGTGCCATGCGCCTCGGCTCCGTTCGCGGCACGTCCCACGAGTCCCGCGCCCTGTGCCGAGCGCGCCGACGCATCCGCCCCGTTCGCGTCTCGTCCCGTGCCATGCGCCGAGCGCGCCAATGCATCCGCGCCGTTCGCCCCGCGTCCCGTTCCATGCGCGGAGGCCGCCACGCCATTCGGGGCGTGTCCGGTGCCCTCCAGCACGGCGCGAGACGACACCTCCTCGCGAGGAGCCTCCGCCGGCTTCGCGCGCGACGCCGCGTCCGCCTGCGGCCTCGAGGCCCGCCAGGGCGAGACCACCTGCGTCGCGGGCTTCGACGGCGGCGACGCGATGGGCCGAGGCTGCACGGTCGCCGTCGGCACCTGCGCCGCGGGCCGCACCACCACGGGCGCCGGCGCATCCGGTGACGGCGTCGCCGTGCGCAAGGGCGTCCCCGTCAGCGCCGCGATGAACGCGCTCACGTTCGGGAAGCGGTCCTCCGGGCGCTTCGCCAGCGCCTGCTCGATGGCTCGCACCACGTGCACCGGCGTCTGCGGCGCCACCTCCAGCAGCGGCTCCGGTGGATCATAGACGATGCGGTAGATGAGCTCCGGCAGGATGCCCCCGTCCTTGAAGGGCAGCTTGCGCGCGAGCATCTCGTACACCATGCACCCGAACGAGAAGATGTCCGTGCGCGGGTCCACCTCCCGGTTCTTCCCGGTGGCCTGCTCGGGCGCCATGTACTGCGGCGTGCCCAGCAGGATGGCGTCCTGCGTCTGCACCGTCTTCGAGTCGATGATCTTCGAGATGCCGAAGTCGAGCAGCTTCACGTGCTCCACCGACATCCCCCCGAGCTCCGTGGGCACCAGGAACACATTGCCGGGCTTCAAGTCCCGGTGCACCACGCCCGCCCCGTGCGCCGCCTGCAGCGCCGAGCCCATCTGCCGCGCGATGGAGAACACCTCCGGCAGCGTCAGCTGCGCGCCCTTGCGGATGCGCCGGGACAGCGGCATCCCCTTCAGGTGCTCCATCACCAGGAACGGCGAGCCGTCCGCCAGCGTGTCGAAGTCGATGACCTCCACGATGTTCGGATGCCCCAGCCGCGAGGCAATCTCCGCCTCCCGCCGGAAGCGCAGGTAGACCTCCTCCCCCAGGCTCGCGTCGTGCCGCAGCACCTTGACCGCCACGTGCCTGCCCGGCAGCCGCAGATGCCGCGCCAGGAAGACGGTCCCCATCCCTCCTCGGCCCAGCACGCCGGAGATCTCATACGTGTCCCGCAGGACCGTACCGAGCGGGATGTCATTCGTTGGCGAGGAGCCCATGGATGAAGCCGGCCTTCACACCGGAAACCTCATTCTATCCTGGAACCCCTGACATGCCTCGGCCAGTCATCAGCCACCAGCGCACGTCTCCGCCGAATTTCCGCAGGCACACTGCACCCCGAGGCGCCCTCGGCGGGGACACCTCGGGGTATCGACTTCTCACAGCTTGAGGAAGCCGAGAGGAAGCGTCCTGAATCCAACCTACCTCGCGGGTGGGGCCTCGACGTCGCTGGCGGCTTTCAGCTCGCGCACCACGCGGGCCGCGCCGTAGACGTGCTCCAGCGCGGCGAGGATGCCGTCCCCGTGCACCGCCACGGCGCGGTTCGTCTCGGGGACATAGGCGTAGCGCCCGCCGAGCGAGTGCAGGTTGCCGTCGAAGATGAGCCCCACCACGCGCCCGTCCCGGTCCACCACGGGCGAGCCGGAGTTGCCGCCGATGATGTCGTTGGTGGTGGCCATGTCCAGGGGCGTGGCGTCGGGCACCTTGCCCTTCGCTTTCATCCACGTGTCGGGCAGCTTGAAGGGCTCCTTGCCGGTGTGGCGCGCGTAGGCCCCGCCGAACGTCGTCAGCGACGCCACCGGACGGCCATTCTCCTCCCAGCCCTTCACCTGACCGGGGTTGAGGCGCAGCGTGAAGGTCGCGTCGGGGTAGCCCGAGGTGCCGTACACGGCGAGGTGCGCCTTGGCCAGCCGCTCGCCGTTGCGCTTGAGCACCGCCTCCACCGTGTCCTCGTAGCGCTTGCGCACCTCGCGTGCCGGGCCGTCCACCTTGCGCGCGAACAGCAGCATCGGGTCCTTGGACGCGTCCACCGCGGCCTTGCCACCCTCGAGCAGCGCCTTGCGCGTCTTCACGTCGCCCAGCTTCGTGCCGCGCACCAGCGCGCGGGCCAGCCCCTCGGGGGACTCCGTGCCGAGCACCTCGCGCACGAACGGGTCATCCGCGCCCAGGGTCTCCCGCAGCCGGCCCAGGCCGAAGGCGAGCATCGACTCGTCCAGTTCCAGCGCGATGGGCGCGCTCCTGAGCAGCTGCTGACGCAGGGACGGCAGCTGCGCGTCCGTGTACTCGCGCAGGCGCTCCGCGTTCGGCTTGCCCTGCTCCTCCGACAGACGCACCAGCTGCCGGGCGATGCCGAACAGCTCCGAGCCGTACGCGTCCCCCGCCTCCTTCATGCGGTACTCGGGCAGCATGCGGCGGTACGTGTCGAGCGCCTTCGCCGTCTCCTCCCACGCCCCCGCCGTGGCGGCCTTCACCTGGGGGTTGGCCTCCACGCGCCGGCGCAGCTCCGCCTCGTCCTCGCGCTTCTTCGCGAGCAGCGCCGGGTCCGCGAGCGCCTGGAGCCGGCCGCGCAGGGCCTTCAGCCCGTTCTCCACGCCGCGCAGCCTGGAGCGCGTGGTGCGGAAGCGCTCCGGCGACGTGCTCGCGTACTCCTTCAGCTTGCCGCGCACCTCCGCGAGCATCAGCAGCGTGTAGGGCAGGTTCACGTCGCGCTGGAACTCCAGCTCCGCGACGCTCGCCTTGCGCTCGGTGCCGCCGGGGTGGCCGGAGACGAAGACCAGGTCCCCGTCCTTCGCGCCCGTCTTCGCCCACGGCAGGTAGTCCGGGCTCTTCGCCGGCTGGTCGTCCTTCCACACGCGCAGGAAGGCCACGTCGTAGCCGAAGCGCGGGAAGTTGAAGTTGTCCGGGTCCCCGCCGAACGCCGCCATGGAGAACTCGGGCGCGAACACCAGGCGCACGTCCTGGAAGCGGCGGTACTCGTAGAGGTGATACTTGCCGCCGTTGAACAGCGTCACCACGTCACAGCGCACGTCCGTGGACGTGGCGCATGCGGACTCCACCGCGGACATCTCCTTCTTGAGCGCGGTGTTGAAGGCCGCGCCGGACAGGCCCTTGGTCGCCGTGTTCATCCGCTCGGTGACGTCCGTCATCTTCACCAGCTGGTTGGCCTCCACCTTGGGGCAGCGCCGCTCCTCGGCGGGCGTGCGGGCCTGGAAGCCCTTGGCCAGCAGGTCCTCCTTGGGCGAGGCCAAGTCCTCGATACATCCACGGATGCAGTGGTGGTTGGTCATCACCAACCCCTCCGGGGACACGAAGCTGGCGGAGCAGCCGCCCGCCAGACGCACCGAGCCGAGCCGGACCTTGTCCAGCCACGCCTGGGTCGGCGTGAAACCATGGGCCTTCTTCACCGCCTCCACGGGGAAGGCGTCGTAGGTCCACATGCCCTCGTCCGCCACGGCGGGCAGCGACAGGAGCAGGCCAAGTGCGAGCAGTGCACGGTCCACGGGTGTTCATCCTTCTGGAAGTCGAGTGAGAAAGGCGCCGCACAACGCCCGCTCGGCGGCAGCATTCCCGAGGGGAATCACGCGGCGCGTCAGGTATGGTGGAGGCAATGGCCGCGAAGCACCACATCTATCTCGTCCCCGGTTTCTTCGGGTTCATCAATCTGGGCGAGCTCGTCTACTTCGGACACGCGCTCGACTACTTGAAGGCGGAGCTGGCCCGCCGGGGCATGACGGACTCGGAGGTCACCATCGTCCTGTCCCATCCGACGGCGTCCATCCGCACGCGCACCGCGGACCTGCTCAAGGTGGTGCAGGAGACGGCCGGTGGGGACGACGGGCCCATCCATCTGGTGGGGCACTCGACGGGCGGGCTGGACGCGCGGCTGTTCGCGAGCCCCGGCGCGCAGCTGGCGGAGGGCCTGGAGCTGGAGCCGTTCGCACGCAGGGTGCGCTCGGTGGTGACGGTGTCCACGCCGCACGCGGGCACGCCGCTGGCGTCGTTCTTCCTGGGGCTGTTCGGTCAGCGGCTGTTGAAGCTGCTGTCGCTGTTCACGGTGTACGTGCTGCGCTTCGGCCGGCTGCCATTGCGGGTGGTGTTCCGCTTCGGGCACCTGATGGCACGCGCGGATGACCAGCTCGGCTGGAAGCAGACGCTGCTGGACCAGCTCTACGACCAGCTGTTGGGGGACTTCTCCTCCGAGCGGCGCGACGCGGTGTCGAAGTTCCTGAGCGACGTGGGCAACGACACGTCGCTGATTCCGCAGCTCACGCCGGAGGGCATCGACCTGTTCAACGCGAGCACCGTGGACCGGCCGGGCGTGCGCTACGGCTCGGTGGTGACGCAGGCCAGGCCGCCGTCCTTGCGCACGCGTGTGTCCGCGGGCCTGGACCCGTACGCGCAGCTCACGCACACCATCTACGCGTTCGTGTATGGGCAGACGCAGCGCATGCCGCTGACGGCGCTGCCGTTGCACTCGCCCGCGCAGACGGCGGCGCTGGTGCAGGCGTATGGCGCGATGCCGGGGCCCACGGCGTGTGACGGCATCGTCCCCACGCGCTCGCAGGTTTACGGACGCGTGCTCGCGGCGGTGAGAGCGGACCACCTGGATGCCATCGGCCACTTCGACCAGCCCGCGCACCAGCCGCCACACGTGGACTGGCTCATCTCCGGCTCCGGCTTCCGTCGGCCCCAGTTCGAGGCCACCTGGAAGAGCATCACCGACTTCATCTTCGAGGACGAGGCGCGCTGAGGTGAGGTGACGCCTCGCTCTCCGCGAGCAGTGGGACCAGCTCCCGGACGGCGGCGCGGAGGCCGGCGGGACTCGCCCCCGAGAACCCCAGCACCAGGCCCTGCTGCCGCTTGCGCCCAAGGTAGAGCGGCGAGAGCCGACGAGCCCCCAGGCGCCTGGCGTCCATCCGCTCGACGAGCGTCGAATCCTCACATTCCCCTGGCAGCAACGCGGTGAGATGCATCCCCGCCTCCGCCGCGCCGGGTCGAAGGCTGGGATTGCCTTCACGCCGCAACGCATCCAACAGGGCCTCGCGTCGCTCCGAGTAGACCTGCCGCATGTGCCTCAAATGGGTGACGTAGTGGCCTGAGTCCATGAAGTCCGCCATCGCGGCCTGCGGCAGCGTGGGCGTGTGTCCCTCCGTCGAGGCGCGCGCCGCGGTGAAGGGCTCCACCAACCCCTGGGGCACTACCAGGAAGGCCAGTCGCAGCGAGGGGAACATCACCTTGTTGAAGGTGCCCGCGTAGAGCACCCGCCCCGCGGCGTCCATGCCCTGGATGGCCGCCAGCGGACGCGTCGCGTGGCGGAACTCACTGTCGTAGTCGTCCTCGAGCACCCACATCCCCGAGGCTCGCGCGTGCTCCAACAACGCCAGTCGCCTCGGCAGGCTCATCGTCACGCCCAGCGGGTACTGGTGCGAGGGTGTGACGTACGCCAGCCGCGCCCTCGGCGCCCGCGTCCTGCCCGTGTCCACCTGGAGCCTCTGCGCGTCCACCGGCACCGGATGCAGCCGCGCACCCGCCGCGTCGAACGCCACGCGCGCTCCCAGATAGCCCGGCTCCTCCAGCCACACGCCGTCGCCTTCATCCAGGAGCAGCCGCGCCGTCAAATCCAGCGCATGCTGTGTGCTGGAGAAGACCAGCACCTGACGCCAGTCACAGCGCACGCCGCGCGCGGGCCCCAGGTGCGCCGCGATGGCCTCGCGCAGGGGACGAAAGCCCGCGGGCTCACCGTGGAGCATCCGCTCCGGCCCCCACGCTCTCGCCTGCCTCGCGACGGCGCGCGCCCAGGCCTTCGCGGGAAACAGCTCCAGCGCGGGGAGACACGGCGTGAAGGGGCGCACGTCCCGTGCCTCGGGAGGGAGCATGTCACCCGCCATCCTCCGTCCCCGACGTGAGAGTCCAGCTCCCAGGGCTCGTGGCGCGCCACCTCGCGCAGGGGCGCTTCGAGGCGCGCGTGAATGCTCCGGCAGCGCGACGGTGCTCCCCGAGCCCACGCGCCGCTCCAGGAAGCCCTCGGCGTCGAGCTGCGCGAAGGCCTCCTCCACCGTGCCTCGCGAGAGCCCCAGCTCCCGGGCGAGCGTGCGCGTGGACGGCAGCCGACTCCGTGGCGCCAGCGTCCCCGAGAGGATGGCCTCGCGCAGCCGCTCGTAGAGCCGCCGATGCAGCGGGCCTGTCCCTCGACTCGAGTCCAGCATCAGGAAGGACAGGGGCACGCCCTGGGAGCGCTTCGGCATGCCCCCTCACGTAATCGGGCCTCGCGAAATGGTCCACTCCCGCGCATCGAAGTGGTGCTTTCCACTGGACCATCTGGGGCGCACTGTCCCGCGCATCACGCCCCACCGGCCAGGAGCCCTCACATGACCACGCCCTTCTCGTTCGTCCTCGAAGTCCCCGCCGCGTCACCGGAGGAGGCCCGTCGCCACTTCCTCGCGAAGCTCTCCGTGGAGACCGACTCCGCCGACGTGCACCTGGACCTGGAGCGCGGCAAGAAGGGCTTCGTCGTCGTGGACACCCGCTCGCCGGACGCCTATGCGGAGCGCCACATCCCGGGCGCGCGGAGCCTCCCCACGCGGAGCATCTCCGAGACCACCACCGCCGGCCTGAGCAAGGACGACGTCATCGTCACCTACTGCTGGGGCCCGGGCTGCAACGGCGCCACGCGCGCGGCCGCGAAGCTCGCCGCGCTCGGCTTCCGCGTGAAGGAGATGCTGGGAGGAATCGAGTACTGGGTGAAGGAGGGCTACGCCACCGAGGGCACGGCCCCCCAGGGCCAGCCCGTGTACGCGGAGCGCTGAGCCGTTCTCAGTACACGCCGATGAGGATGACCTTCACGCGCGGGTTGCCCACGTACTCCTCCAGGCGCCAGCGGCTGCGCAGCCCGTCCGAGCGGAGCCCATGGCCCGACTCCGGGGGCGCGTCCGCGCTGGCCAGCGCCTCCTTCAGGTGCGCGACGGCCCACTGGTCAAACTTCGGGTCGCCAGAGCCCTCCAGCACGCGCAGGTCCACCAGCTCACCGTCGCGCGTCTGCCGAACCTCCACCACCGCGGCGAGCGCGAGGATGGGCTCGGTGACATCCACCATGAACATGTTCGCCGCGCGCCCCGCCTCCACGGCCGCCTGCATGCGGTTGCGCTCCTCGAGACGGCGGTCGCGCTTCGTCGCCACGTAGGGCGAGCCCGTCTCACCGAAGCGCTTCACCGCGTCCACCTGCTCGCGCTTCATCCGCGAGGCCAGCACCTTCAGGTCCGGCGACGGCGGGTTCACCAGCTTCTTGGCGAACCGGTCCTGGAGGTTCGTGAAGTAAGGATTCACCGCGCCACTCTCGGCGCGCGCCGAGGCCGCCGCGTCCGCCGCCCAGCCATCCACGCGCGCCTGGGCCTCCTCCGCCTGCTCGCGCGCAATCACGCTCGGGTCCGGCCCGGCGTCGCCGTTGTTGCGCAGCGTCCGCCCGGACTGCGACGGGCCCACCGGCATGCCGCCCACCCAGCCCTTGGGCATCAGTGAAATCGCAGGCCCGCTCGCGCGCGGAGCATCCGCGGGCAGCTCCTCGGAACCGGGCGCGTCCTCCCGCTTACCGCCACCGGGCGCCCGCGCGACCTGCGAGGGCTCCGTCGACGGCGAGGGCGGCGGCGTGGCGGGCGCTTTCGCGATGTCCGTCGGCGGACGCTCCGTCTTGCGTGGGGGCTTCGGCGGCTGCGGCGCGGTGGGGCTCGTCGCCGGAGCGGGCGTGGCCACCTGCCGCGGTGCCTTCATGGGCACGTAGACGATGTCCAGCTCCGTCACCGTCGCCGTCCGCCGCGCGGGCCCGGGTCCGCTCATCCGCGACAGCGCCACGAAGAGCGCCGCGTGCAGGAGCAGCGACAGGACGACCGCGATGGACCACGAGGAGCGCCGGGACACACCTGAAGTCTGCCTCCAGTGCCTCCCGAGAAGAAGCACTTCGCCGCTCGAAATGTCCGGCCCCGAGCCCCTACCCGGTCCCTCCCACGACGAAGGGGGCCTGGAGCCGCGTCATCGCGGCCCCTACGCGCGGACCTGTCTTCCAGGGAAACCCGCTCGGCGTGGAGCGCGCCTCGCGTTGGTCACGACGGGGCTGGCCGCCACGTGTCGTCAGGGGGACCGCCCGGCCGGCCGGCCGCTCTGCGGGCGTGATGGACCGCCATGGCGCATGTGGGAGGTCATCCCCACTCTTCGGAAAGCTTTCTGGAGGGAGCGCCAAACCATGAACTTTCCCAGCCATGTGAATGTCCCCAGTGAGAAGCGCGAGGAGATCATCGACCTGCTCAACACGCTGCTGGCCGACTCCATCGACCTGCACTGGCAGATCAAACAAGCGCACTGGAACATCCGGGGCACGCACTTCTACAGCCGCCACCTGCTCTTCGACGACCTGGCCAAGCACGCGCGCAAGCAGGCCGACGAGTTCGCCGAGCGCGCCGGCACCCTGGGCGGCTACGCCGAGGGCACCATCCGCCTGGCCGCCAAGAACAGCGAGCTGCCCGAGTACGACCTCAAGGCGGTGGAGAGCGAGGACCACCTGAAGGCCCTCGTCGACCGCTTCGCCCGCTACGCGGCCTCCATCCGCGGCGGCATCCAGCGCTGCGACGAGCTGGAGGAGCCCATCACCGTGGACCTGCTCACCCAGGTGCTCGGGGACGTGGAGCTGGACATGTGGTTCCTGGAGAGCCACCTCAACGGCGGCGCGCGCCCGGGCATGCGCCCCGGCAAGGGTGGCCGGGACGCCGGCGCCGAGCCCTCGCGCCCCACCAACGCCTGAGGCCGCGACAAGGGTCCTCCCTTCCACACGGGCCCGGCGCTTCCACGAGCGTCCGGGCCCGCGTCGGCATATAGAAGGCGTCCTCGAAATCCTGGGGACGTCATATGAGCGCCGAGACACGGATGGACGGGAAGGTGTGCCTCATCACCGGGGCCACCGGCGGTATCGGCCTGGAGACCTCGAAGGCCCTGGCCCGGCTGGGCGCCACCGTGGTGCTCGTGGGCCGTGACGCCACCCGCACCCAGGCCGCCGTGGACGCCGTCAAGGCGGAGGCGCCGGACGCCCGGGTCGACTTCATCCTCGCGGACCTGAGCTCGCTGTCCGCCGTGCGCGCGCTGGCGAAGGTGTTCCTCTCGCGCTACTCGCGGCTGGATGTGCTGGTGAACAACGCGGGGCTCATCATCGACCGGCGACAGGTGACGGTGGATGGGCTGGAGGCGACGTTCGCCACGAATCATCTGGCGCCCTTCCTGCTCACGAACCTCCTGCTGGACACGCTCAAGGCCAGCGGCGCCGCGCGGGTCATCAACCTGTCGTCGGACGTGCACTACATCGGCAAGCTGGACTTCGACGACCTGCAGAGCGAGCGCCGCTATGACGGCTTCCGCGTCTACGCCACGTCGAAGCTGGCCAACGTGCTGTTCACGCACGCCTTGGCGAAGCGGCTGGAGGGCACGGCCGTGACGACGAACGCGGTGCACCCGGGCGTGGTGCGCTCGGGGTTCGGGCACAACACGCTGGGCTTCTTCAAGTGGATCGTGAAGCTGGGCGGGCCGTTCTTCCTGTCGCCGGCCGGCGGCGCCAGGACGTCCATCTACCTGGCCACCTCGCCCGACGTGGAGAAGGTCTCCGGGAAGTACTTCGTCCGAAGCAAGAAGAGGAAGCCGTCCGCGGCCGCGCGGGACGACGCCCTCGCAGAGCAACTCTGGCGCGAAAGCGCGCGGCTCACGGGAGTCAGCACACCATGATTGACCTGTACACGTTCGCCACGCCCAACGGGCGCAAGGTCTCCATCGCCCTGGAGGAGCTGGGGCTGCCCTACACCGCGAAGTCGGTGGACATCTCCAAGGGCGAGCAGTTCAAGCCCGAGTTCCTGGCCGTCAATCCCAACAACAAGATTCCGGCCATCGTCGATGCGCAGGGGCCGGGTGGACAGCCCATCACCGTGTTCGAGTCGGGCGCCATCCTGCTGTACCTGGCGGAGAAGACGGGGAAGCTGATGCCCTCGGACCTGCGCGGCAAGGCGCAGGTGACGCAGTGGCTGATGTTCCAGATGGGCGGCGTGGGCCCCATGTTCGGGCAGCTCAACCACTTCGCGCGCTTCCACTCCTCGAAGATTCCCTACGCCATCGACCGGTACACGCAGGAGTCGAAGCGGCTGCTCAAGGTGCTCGACGGGCAGCTTGGCAAGGGTGACTACGTCGCGGGGGCGTACTCCATCGCGGACATCGCGCTGTACCCGTGGGTGGCGGGCTCGCAGAGCTACTTCCCGGAGCTGTTCGCGGGCCTGACGCGCGTGCCGCAGTGGCTCGCGCGCGTGGGCAGCCGCCCCGCCGTGCAGCGGGGCATGAAGGTCCCCTGAGTCGTCCTCCCGGGATGCGGCCGGACGACGGCCGCGTCCCCGCTTGTTGTCCTCCGTCATGCCCACGCTCGAACAACTCGTCTTCGACAACACCTACGCCCGCCTGCCGTCTGGATTTG
Organism: Myxococcus sp. AB025B; assembly: GCF_006518215.1. Taxonomy (NCBI): domain Bacteria; kingdom Pseudomonadati; phylum Myxococcota; class Myxococcia; order Myxococcales; family Myxococcaceae; genus Myxococcus; species Myxococcus sp. AB025B. Next base: position 7,273 of record NZ_SRLW01000205.1, on the reverse strand, counting down.
GAGCGAGGGTGGCGCCCCGCGCCTTCCCGAACGCCCGGCTGTTGAGCGTGAACCCCTCGGCGATGCGGCTCTTGGGGTTGGAGCCGGAGGAGGCTCGGCGGCCTGAGTTCGTCGAGGTCTTCGGCGGTGGCAGGCCGCTGCCGGGCATGGAGCCCTTCGCCATGGTGTACGCCGGGCATCAGTTCGGCGTGTACGTGCCTCGGCTGGGGGACGGGCGCGCGCTGCTGCTGGGCGAGGTGCGCACGACGAACGGGGCGAAGTGGGATTTGCACCTGAAGGGAGGCGGGCCCACGCCGTTCTCGCGGGGTGGGGATGGGCGCGCGGTGCTGCGCTCGTCCATCCGTGAGTACCTGTGCGGTGAGGCGATGCATGGGCTGGGCATCCCGACCACGCGGACGTTGTGTCTGATTGGAGGGGATGAGCCGGTGTACCGCGAGGAGGTGGAGACCGGCGCGATGATTGTGCGGATGGCGCCCTCGCACGTGCGCTTCGGGACGTTCGAGTACTTCCACTACACGGAGCAGCCCGAGCAGGTGGCGCGGCTGGCGGACCACGTCATCGACGGGCACTTCCCGCACCTGTCCGGGGTGGAGGGGCGGTATGCGCGGTTCTACGCGGAGGTGGTGGAGCGCACGGCGCGGCTGGTGGCGCGATGGCAGGCGGTGGGCTTCGCGCACGGGGTGATGAACACGGACAACATGTCCATCCTGGGGCTCACGCTGGACTATGGGCCGTTTGGGTTCCTGGATGACTTCGAGCCGGGGTTCATCTGCAACCACTCGGACCACCGGGGCCGGTATGCGTTCGACCAGCAGCCGCGCATCGCGATGTGGAACCTGGCGTGCCTGGGTGAGGCGCTGCTGACGCTGATGACCGAGGACGAGGCCCGCGCGGCGCTGGGCACGTTCGAGCCGACGTTCAGCGCGCAGTTCCTGTCCTGGATGCGCGAGAAGCTGGGGCTCCAGGAGGCGCGCGAGGAGGACCGGGCGCTCGTGGGGGACTTGTTCTCGGTGATGGCCAAGGCGGCGGTCGACTACACGCGCTTCTTCCGGGCGCTCGGGCGGGTGGAGGAGGCGGGGGCGATGTTCGCGGACCGCGTGCCGTTCGACGCGTGGGCGGAGCGCTACCGGGCGCGGCTGGCGGCGGAGGGGAGCGTGGACGAGGAGCGCCGGGGGCGGATGGAGCGGGTGAATCCGCGGTATGTGCTGCGCAACTGGATGGCGCAGGCGGCCATCGAGCGGGCTCGGCAGGGGGATTATTCGGAGGTCGTCCGGTTGCTGTCCGCACTGGCGGATCCGTTCACCCAGCGCCCCGAGTACGAGGAGTACACGGTGGCGCCGCCTGCCTGGGGTCGGCACCTGGTGGTGAGCTGCAGCTCTTGAGGGGCTGGCTGGTGTTCGAGGGAAGCGGTGGATTAGAAGGACGGCCATGCGTCAGGTCGTCATTCCCAAGAACGAGCTCAGTGAGTTCGATTTGCCCCGGGTGTGCGTCATCACCGGGCAGACGGAAGGCATCACGTTCCAGCCGGTGAAGTTCGCGTACTACCCGCGCTGGCTGCTCATCTTCGCGCCGCTCGCGGCGGTCATCGTGCTGCTCATCGCGGCGCTGCTGACGAAGCGAGCGCAGGGGACGTTGCCGTTCAGCGAGGAGGGCTGGGCGCAGTGGAAGCGCGCGAAGCTCGTCTACGGGTTGTCGTTCCTGGGGACCATCGCCGTGTTGTTCGGCTCCATCTTCACGTTCGCCGGGAACGCGCGGACAGGGGGCTACCTGATGGTGGCGGTCCTGGTGGCCGTGCTCATCCCGGTGGTGGCGTACTTCGTGGCGGTGAAGGGGAAGGTGCCGCAGGCGCTGCGCATCGACGACCGGAACATCACGTTGCGGCTGCCCAGCGATGAGGCGGCGTCCGCCATCCTGAGGCACCTGCAGGCGGGACAGCTCTCGAGGGCGATGCCGGCTCGGGAGATGCGCTCGGCATGAGCGTGGAGGCACCGCCGGAGGGAGCGAGCTGCGCGGCGCATCCGGAGGCCGCGGCGAGCTGGGTGTGTCTGCGCTGTGGCACGTTCATGTGCCCGGCGTGCGAGCGTCGGGTGCGGCCGGAGGCTCGGCCCATGTGTCCGACGTGCTGGGATTTGCGCTCGCGCGTCGTGCCGGCGGCGGAGGGCACCAGCAAGTCGACGGTCATCACGGGCTTCGTCCTGGGCGTGCTGTCACTGCTCCCCTTCTGCTTCATCCTGCAGGCGGGCGCGGTGATCATGAACCTCGTGATGATGAGCCGCGTGGAGAAGACGCCCGAGCTCGCGAGACTGCGCTGGATGCCCATCGCGGGCCTCGCCTGCTCGGGACTTGGCTTCGCCATCACGCTGCTGGTCTGGCTGCTGGGGGGCGACCTGCGGGAATGACAGGATTTCGAGGCACAACCTCAGACCTCGCATTCACCAAACCTTCGAACCTAGGCAATGATTTTCGAGCCGATGCGCCGCAGCAGCGACGACAGCCACACCAGGCCATAGCTCACAGGCGCTTTCTGCCCGGACCCCATCTGCTGTAGCTCCGTCCAGTCGTCCGACAACTGCCCCATCGTGAAGTCGGCGGGCTCTTCGTAGACCGAGTACAGACGTTCTTCAGGGATGTTCCAGTAGAAGTCCTCAGGGAATTCGACCTCCAGATGTCCACGCTGTTCGAGGTGGTCGAACAGGCGGTTCGTCACGTGTCGAAGCTCAGCGATTTTGATCTTCATCCCTCAGACCTCGTCGAGGTCCACGCCCAGGGAGCCAAAAAGGCCCCAGAACTCGTCCTCTCACCAGAGTTCCAGCTTCAACTGCGACGCCTCGCGCAAACTCACCGCCTCCCTACCCCAGTAGGTACGCGTCGCACCATCAGCCATCAGTTCCTTCTTACATCGAGCCATGAGCCAAGAGGACCACGCCAGAAAGCCTGGAGATTTATCCACCTCCTTCTCTCCTTCGTAATACCGAGCCTTGAAAAACAGACGCCCCGGGCGCATCACGGAGTTGTTCACCCTACAAGGACTGAACTCAACGACTGGCGAGTCAGTCGAATCCACCCTGTAGAGATTCCTACCTGGAATCGGTTGAAATCGGACCTCAAGCGCGTCCACGACCCTGAGCAGGTAGACCATGCGGTCTTGCTCCGCGAGCACACCTTCAGCGTCGACAACACAAGGCGTCTCAGCCAGCCCCTTGACCACTCGGAATTCCTCTCCCGCACGAAGAACCGCCTCCAATGCCTTTACATCCATACCCGTAAGGCACACTGCCATTTGTCGTCCCACAAAGACCTCGTCGACTGCAAGAGCAGAATCGTTGGCAAAACTCGGCCACCTCTTGAGCTTCCTGGTTCAGACCTCGTCGAATCTGCATCCGAAGATGCCATTGGCCTCCAGCGCGTCCTTGAGGTCCTCATCGACGATGATGGGAGCGTGCCATCCCCAGGTCCGGAACACGCGAGCGTCGCCAACCTTCGCTTTGTCGATTCGCAACCTGGACACTGAACGGTACTCCCCGACCCGCTCCGTGTACTCGTCCGCGGTACGAATCTGGACCGCCGCGCATGCGGCGTCATCGATGCACCGGATCTCGCGAGCCACGTTGAGCAGGAAGAAAGGCCCAGCTTCTCCCTCGACGTCCACGGGAAAGAGCTGAATATCCTCGGGAGCCATCTGGCGGAACAGTGACGCGACCCGGTCACTGACAATCGGCGCCTGCCCTGCCCCCGCGGTCGTGAAGTCCAGTGAAGCCCCCGCTTGGTAGAGCGGGATGCGCAATCGCTCGGCCAGCTCGACCGGCTTCCCCTGGATGAACTGCCAGATGTCCTCGATTTCGTCTCCGGCGGGATTCTGAGGGTCCGACAGGTACCAACGGCCGGGCACGTATACGTCGATCTTCAAATCAAAGAAGCGGCGCCCCATGTGTCATCCCTCGATGTTCTTCAACACCAGCTTCCGGAGCCAACCGCCAGGGGTCGTCAGGTCCCGAGCAATCTCCGCCAGCTCGTCGACAAGCGACTCGGCGGGCTCCCAGCTTCCTTCTCGCGTTCACACAGTTAGCAAGAAAAACAATGAAGAATCGCTCCGACCTCCTTCACGTCATCCCTGACCACATAAGTCCTAACCAAAGAAGCTCCGCGCGGCGGCATGAACTCTGAAGTGGACCCCGTTTTTTGGACCACCCCCATCTTTGCGTTTTGAGCCGACTCCCACGTAGGAGAACGGCCATGAAGCAGAGGAACAAGAAGCGGTTCGACCCGGAGTTCAAGGCCCGCGTGGCGCTGGAGGCGCTGCAGGAGAAGGAGAGCTTGGCGCAGCTGGGGCGCCGGCACGGGGTGCACCCGGTGCTGGTGGGCCAGTGGAAGAAGCAGTTGCTGGAGAAGGCGGCCACGGCCTTCGCCTCGGAGGCCGCGGGGCGGGACGCCGAGAAGGTGCAGGACGAGTTGCTGCGGAAAATCGGCGAGCTGACGGTGGAGCGCGATTTTTTAGCGCGCGGGCTGCAACGCTCCCGCTGAGTGAGAGGCGAGCGATGGTGCAGCCCGGACTCGACACGCTCTCGGTGCGCAAGCAGTGCGACCTGCTCCAGGTGGCACGCTCGGGGCTCTACTACCAGCCCGTCGAGGTGAGCGCCGAGGAGCTCCAGCTCATGCGCCGCATCGACGAGCTGTACCTGGCGCGGCCCTTCTACGGCAGCCGCCGCATGACGGTGGTGCTCCAGCACGAGGGGCACGAGGTGAACCGCAAGCGCGTGCAGCGGCTCATGCGCATCATGGGCCTGGAGGGGATGGCACCTGGGCCGCACACCAGCCGGCCCCACCCGGAGCATCCCGTCTACCCGTACCTGCTTCGAGGGCTGGCCATCGTGAAGCCGGACCAGGTCTGGGCGGCTGACATCACGTACGTGCCGCTGGCGTACGGGTGGGCATACCTGGTGGCCATCATGGACTGGTTCAGCCGAGCGGTGCTGGCATGGCGCGTGTCCAACACGCTCTCGACGGACTTCTGCATCAAGGCCCTCGAGGAGGCCCTGCGCCACCATGGACCTCCCAGCATCTTCAACACCGACCAGGGGGCACAGTTCACGGACAAGGACTGGCTCGCGGTGCTCAAAGGGCAGCAGGTGCGCATCAGCATGGACGGCAAGGGCCGGTGCATGGACAACATCTTCGTCGAGCGGCTCTGGCGCAGCCTCAAGTACGAGGAGGTCTACCTCAACGCCTACGGCGACGTGCGTCAGGCCTGGGCGGGCGTGGGCCGCTGGCTACGCTTCTACAACCTCGAGCGCCCGCATCAGGCGCTCGGGTACCGCACGCCCATGCACGTCTACCGCACCGGCATCATCGAACACGCGGCGTGACTCCACAGAAATCCACAGCTCTCCACAGGTTACGAGTCTCCCCCCCCCCCCCTCGACACGACCACGACGACGACGTATCAACACACCATCACCTTCGGCTCAGACGCAAAGATGGATCGCCTCAAAGTGGTCCAGCCGATGGGGTCCACCTCACTCCACCATCACAGCACTCGAACCATCGGCGCCACTATCAAAGATTCCATAAACCTCATCACGCAGCCCGACACGGAGCGTCTCAAGCGCACTCAACTCATCGAGCTTCGCATGGAGCGCCACGTCCAGTAGTCGTTCTGTCGAAGGAGCGAACATCCAGCGAACAATCACTGGGCCTTCCGGGCGAGCAACAACCCCTGTCCGCAGAGGCTCATCTCCGAGAACCAGCACGTCCCCCCATTCACGACAGAGCAAGCCCAGGTAGTCCTCTATCCCGCATGCTTCTTCATAGTCGGCAGGAGTCCCTTTCCACTCAGCGATAACAGATCGCGGAATGACAACAAGGGGCCCACCCGCCGACTCGATCCACTCCGTGCTCGGCACGTCAGCCTTCCTTTCCACGCCCATGGCACCACTCACCCAGGCCCAGCAACTCCCGCTCCAGCAGCACCTCTATCGCCGACTGGATGCCTTACAAGCTCCATCTCCGCCAGCAGTTCCGCTTTCATCATGTGTCCAAGCTCAGTTCGGGACTCATGAACTTCCTGGCTCAGACCTCGTCGAACTTCACACCCAGGGAGCCCATGGATTCCAGAGCGTCCTTGATGGCTTCGTCGACGATGATGGGGATGCTGTATCCCCAGAGTCGAAATGCCCGAGCGACTCCGACCTTGGACTTGTCAATCCTCAGTCCCAGCACGGAGCGGTACTGCCCTGCCTTCTCGGGCATCACGTCCTCCTCCGTGAAGTACTGCACCGACTTGCAGGCGGCATCGTCGATACACCGCCTCTCGGTCCGCACATTGAGGAGGTAGTGAGGTCCAACCTCGTCTCCGACCTCGACCGGAAACAGCTGCACATCCTCGGAGGCCAGGTCCCGGAACACCGATGCCGCTCGCGCTCCAAGAACCGGCGTGAGACCCACTCCCGCAAAATCCATCTCCAAGGAGCACCCGGGACGCGACACGGGGATACGAAGCTTCTCCTGAAGCTCCAAGGAACGCCCTCGCCGGAATTGCCAGATGTCCTCGACCTCCGTCCCCTGGAGGTCCGTCGGGTCGTCGAGATACCAACGGCCCTTCACATAGACATCCAACGTCACGCTGAAGAAGCGCCGTTCCATGACCTACTCCCGAGCAGCCCCTGCAATGAGCTTTCGCAAGTCCGACCCCTCCCTTACGAGTTCCTTCGCGATCTTGGCAAGCTCCGCCACCAGGGCCATCCGGCACTGAACGACCCCGCGACAGTCCTGAGTCGCGAGGTTCAATCGACTGAAAACCTCTTCGTGATACGCGCGAGGATGTGGCCCCTTGTGGCCTCGAATCCGGACCAGATTGGCTGGGTCGTTGAGCGTCATGCCGGCCCGCTTGAAGAACTTCGTGAACGCAGGTGTCCAGGGGCCACCCGTCTTCTCCGAGACCTCGTTCTTATCCGTGCAGATGTGATGAACCTCACCCTCGGGGTCTCCCTGGATGACGCCCCCAGCCTGCGCGGAGGCGCCCGGCCCCATCGCCACGGCGGCGACCGCCGTCGGCGCGAGCGTCACGTTCAACACTCCGGCGGAGGCCACTGAAATCGCCTGGACCTCGCCGACCAGGGCCCCCGTGAGGAGGAACCCACCCTCCATCTGGGCCCGAGAAGCCGCGCGAGCGAAGCCCGGCAGCCTGGGCCCCTGCGCCGCCATCGCGCCCCTGCCGGTCAAGTCCCGAATCTTGTGTAGTTGGTTCGGAGGGGGTTCGGGGGAGGGAGGCTCCTTG
>NZ_SRLW01000204.1:0-18250 GCF_006518215.1 Myxococcus sp. AB025B | reverse complement strand
GGCGGAGGGCGGCGGCACGCTGGGCTTCCGTCTGAGGTACGGGGCCGAGGACATCCGGCGCGAGCTCTTCGAGGCGGCCGTGCGCCACGACTGGTGCCTGCTGGAGGTGAAGCGGCAGCACGTCAGCCTGGAGGAGACGTTCCGCAAGCTCACCGGAGGCGAGGGGCCGCGCGAGATGTCCGCGCCCCCGCCTTCGCTGGCGGCCTGAGCGGCCGCCTTCTGGATTCCGGAGTCACGAACGAGGTGGAGAATGGGCACGACGCTGGCTGTCGCCAGACGTGAGTTCAGGAGCTTCTTCAACTCTCCCGTCGCCTACATCGTCATCGGCGTCTTCCTGATGGTGGCTGGCTGGCTGTACTTCAGCACCGTCTTCGTCGCTGGGGAGGCGTCGCTGCGGGGGTTCTTCGGCATCGCGCCGGTGCTGTTCGTCGTCTTCTCGCCGGCGGTGACGATGCGGCTGCTGGCGGAGGAGCGCAAGAGCGGCACGCTGGAGCTCCTCTTGAGCCTGCCGGTGCGCGACTGGGAGGTGGTGGCGGGCAAGTTCCTGGCGGCGCTGGGCATGGTGGCGGTGGGGCTCGTGTGGACGCTGCCCTACGCCCTCACCGTCGCGAGCCTCACCGCGCAGGGCGCGCGCTTCGACTGGGGCCCGGTGGTGATGGGCTACGTGGGGCTGCTGCTGCTGGCGTCCAGCTTCCTGGCGCTGGGGCTGTGGGCGAGCGCGCTGTCGCGCAACCAGATTGTCGGCTTCATCGTGGGGCTGCTGCTGTGCTTCGCGTTCTACTTCGTCGACAAGTTCGCCTTCCTGCTGCCGGAGTCGGTGGCCGAGCTGCTCCAGTACCTCTCGGTGGACCACCACTTCGCGAACATCGCGCGGGGCGTGCTGGATACGCGCGACGTCCTCTTCTACCTGTCGCTCACCACCGTGGGGCTGGCGCTCACCACGCGCACCCTGGGCAACGTCCGTCAGTGAGGTCGCGATGAAATCGCCTGCCGCCAACGCGAACCTGCTCCTGGCCGCCCTCGTCGGCTGCCTGGTCCTGCTCAACATCCTGGGGCTGCGCGCCTTCGGCCGCTTCGATGCGACGCGCGACGACGTCTACACGCTGTCCCAGGCGTCCCGCCAGACGCTGGAGAAGCTCGAGGACCCCGTCACCGTCACCGCCTACTTCACCGACGACCTGCCGCCGCCGTACGCGGGCCACGCGCGCTACGTGAGGGACCTGCTGGAGGAGCTGCGCTCGGCATCGCGGGGGCGGCTGTCCTTCGAGTTCCTGGACCCGATGAGCCAGGAGACGAGCGAGGACCAGGAGACCCGGCGCGAGACGAAGCGCGACATCTTCGGCCGCGTCTTCCGCGAGCCCACGTCGGTGGAGAAGGAACTGGCCGGGGTGGGCGTGCAGCCGGTGGAGATTCGCGTCATCGAGGATGACCAGATGCAGACGAAGCGCGCCTACATGGGCATCGTCATCCAGCATCAGGAGAAGAAGGAGGTCATCCCCGTCGTCCAGGACCCGCGCACGCTGGAGTACGACCTGACGACGCTGGTGCGCAAGCTGACGCGCCCGAAGACGCCGGTGCTCGGCGTGGTGCGCGGCCACGACGCACCCTCGCTGGACGAGCAGCTGCGCGGGCTCCAGGCGCTCCTGGGCCAGACGTACGAGGTCCGCCCGGTGGACCTGGTCGGCGTGGAGCGCGTGGACGCGGACGTGGACGCGCTGCTCGTCATCGGCCCGAGGACGGCGTTCGCCCCGGCGGAGGTGAAGGCGCTGGACCAGTTCATCATGTCGGGCAGGAGCGCGGCCTTCTTCCTGGACGCGGTGCAGGTGGACCTGAAGACCTTCGCGCCGACGGAGGTCGCGCACGGGCTGGGGCCGATGCTGGCCACCTATGGCTTCCACCTGGGGACCCAGCTGGTGGCGGACGTGGAGTCCGCGCAGTTGAGCGTGCAGGAGCGCCGGGGCTTCATGATGGTCGCGATGCCGGTGCCCTATCCGTTCATCCCCCTGCTGGAGCGGCTGGAGGGCGACAGCCCCATCACCGAGGGCCTGTCGGGCGTCACCCTGCCGTTCACCACCGTGGTGACGGCCACCCCCACGGAGGGGGCGCAGGCGACGGTGCTGGCCAGGTCGTCGCGCAAGAGCTGGCTGGAGCCCAGCCCCTTCAACCTGGACCCGCGTCGGGACTGGCGCGCGCAGACGCCCTCGCTGAGCGGACCCCACTCGCTGATGGTGCAGGTGAGCGGCCGGCTGAAGAGTCACTTCGCCGCGGAGGCGCAGGCCAGCGCGCCCACGGGCACACCCGTGCTGGCCGAGAGCCAGGGCGAGCCGCGGGTCATCGTCGCCGGAGGCTCCGCGGCGCTGTGGGACGACTTCCTGGGCCGGCCGAACCAGGCGCTGCTGTTGAACATCGCGGACTGGCTGCTGTTGGACCCGGCGATGTTGAAGATGCGCACGCGGGGGCTGGCGCAGGTGCCGCTCCAGCAGGAGCTGAGCGCGTCCACGCGCAACGCGGTGAAGTTCGGCAATGCCTTCGGAATTCCCCTCGCGCTCGCCGCCTTCGGGCTGGTCCGCTGGCGGCGCCGCGAGGCGCGTCGGGCCACGGTCTGCGTCTGAGGCGTGGGTCACGGGAGAAGCCATGAGGAAGACAACGCTCATCGTCCTGGGCGCGTTCGTGGTGCTGCTCGGGTGGGTGCTGGCCACGCGGGAGCCGCGGGTCAGCGTGGGGGTCCACACGCTGGCGCCGCCGAAGCTGGACAAGGCGAGGGTGACGGGGCTGGAGCTGTCGGGCGCGCGTGCCGCGGTGCTGCGCAAGCACGAGGGCCGCTGGTTCGTCAGCGCGCCCGGCACGCCCGACGTGCGGTACCCGGCGGACGCGGCGCTGGTGGAGGGCGCGCTGGACGCGCTGGCCGAGCTGCGCAAGCCGGACTTCGTCAGCGACCGCCCCGAGCGTCAGGCCGAGTACGAGGTGGATGACGCGAAGGGGTTGAGACTCGCGGTCCTCCAGGAGGGAGGGCCCGCGCTGAAGTGGGTGCTCGGCAAGGCGTCGCGCAACGGCGGCGTGTACGTGCGCGCGCAGGACAGCGCGGACATCTTCGCGCACCGGGGGCGGCTGGACTGGAGCGTGCGCAGGGACGTGAAGGACTGGCGCCAGCGCCGGGTGGTGGAGCTGGAGGTGGACCTGGTGTCCCGGCTGGTGCTGCGCTCGAAGGAGGGCCAGGTGCTGGCGCTGCGCAAGGAGGGCTCGGGCCCCGGGCGCTGGAGCCTCCCGGAAGGCACGCCCGTGCCGCCGGGCTTCCGCTTCGACGCGCGGGCGCCGGAGCGGCTCGTCCAGCAACTGGCGAGCCTGCGGGCCCAGGACTTCGCGGACGGGGACGCGGCGAAGGACTCCGCCACGGGGCTGGGCGGCGCGCACGACAGCGTCGAGGTGGAACTGGAGGGCGGTCGCAAGGTGGTCCTGCGCCTGGGCCCGTCTCAAGAGGGGACGGGCACCGTCGCGGCGCGCGTGGACGGGGACGCACAGGTCTATCTGCTGCCGGCCGCCAGCGTGGAGCCGCTGCGCAAGCGCCTGACGGACTTCCGGGACCTGGGGCTGCTCACCTTCGAGCCCGCGGAGGTGACGACGGTGAAGCTCCAGGCTGGAGCCGAGCGCGTCACCGCCGTGAAGGAGGGCGGAACGTGGCGGCTGACCGAGCCGAAGAAGCTCCCCGACGGGTTCGACTTCGCGCCGGAGCAGGTGGACGCGCAGCTCGCGTGGCTGCACGGCCTGAGCGCGGCGCGGCTGGTGGAGGGGGCCGTGACGGACGCGGCGGCGGGCTTCGCGTCGCCGTCAGCGCTCGTGGAGCTCGCGGTGGAGGGCGCGCCCGCCGGGTGGCTGCGGCTGGGCAAGGCCGTGCCGGGAGCGACGGAGGGGCTCGTCTACGCGCGCAGCTCGGTGGATGGGTTCACGTATGCCGTGCCCGAGAGCGTGCGCGGTCGCCTCGCGCAGGGGGTCGAGCTGTTCAAGCGGCGAGCGCCGCCGAGCTTCGCGGGTGCAGGGCCGCAGGGGCTGGACTCGCTGCCGCCCGAGCTGCGGCGGCAGATCGAGGCGCAGCTCCGCGCGGCCTCTCACTGAGCCGCGTGCGAGGGCGCTTCGCGCCGTGGCCTCCCATGGCGCCATCCACGAGCGCGCCTCGCGCAAGGCGCCTTCACCGTCAGGACGCAGCCTCGCTCGCACGCGCCCCGCCGGGAGGGCGCCTCGTGGTGGGGGCATGGCCGTGAGGGCGCCAGGCCCGGTCGGGGCCCTGCCCTCCGCGGGCGTGGGCGACGTGGCGCCCGCCTCGGGCCGCGCCTCCGCGCGCGGCCCGGGCACGTCAGGCCGCGTTGGCGGTGACGCCTACGTCCTCGACGGCGGCGAGTCGAGGTCGATGCGCCTGGGCCCGGTGGTTGGCCTCGGCCTCTTCGGCGGCCTGCTCCTCGGCGCGGTTCCAGCAGCCCAGCGCCTCCACCCAGCCCTCGAGCAAGTCCATCAGCGCGCTGCGCTGCTCGCCGCCCAGCGGCATCAGCAGGCGCGCCATGCGCTCCTGCACCACCGAGTCCGCGTTCTCCGCCAGCGCCCGTCCCTGCTCGGTGAGCCGCACGCGCACGCGCCGGCGGTCATGCCGCACCGAGCGCTCGCGCTGCACGAGCTTGGCATCCTCCAGCCGGTCCAGCAGGCGGCTCAGTCGGGGCAGGGCGATGCCGCCCAGGCGGTCGGCGAGCACGTTGACGGGCAGCAGGCTCTCGGCCTTCAGCCACCAGATGGCCTGGACCTCCATCGGGTCCAGCTCATGGTGAGGCAAGGCACCCAGGGGACTTGCGAGCGCGCCACACCGCGCCACATCGATGACCAGGTTGCGTAACCGCGCCACCTGAACACGCACTTCCGCCGAAAGCTCGGTCATCTTCGTGCCTCCGCCTCGCGGACACCGTCTCCCCGAACCGGCCCTTGGGAGTCCGTCGGTCGCCCGCCGTGAATGGAGGGCTTTCGCCCCCTGCTTGGGGACGTGAACGTGGCGGCGAAGGAGGCATATCGGACCCGTCGGAATATTTCCGGATCCGCGGGGAAGCCCTCACCCCGCCTGCTGGGGTCGCTGGGCCTTGGCCTTGGCGTGGGCCTTGTCGAAGCCCTCGTAGAAGCGCACGGCCTGCTCACCCACGCGCTGGATGTGCTGGTTGTTGAAGTACGCGGTGATGGGGGCGGCGACCAGCGGCATGGCGCGCCCCAGCGTGTGCATCCCGCCCTTCTCCAGCACCATCGCGGCCAGCTTCCCCATCACCTTGGGGCTGGAGCGCTGCACGGGGCCCAGGCCGTTGGCGTAGCCGAACAAATCCAGCATCTCCCCCCGGGCGCGCTCGCTCTTGAGGTTCACCTTGTAGAGCGTGGCCACGTCCGTGAGCAGGATGATCTGCAGATAGGACATGAACAGCAGGTCCGCGGGCAGCGCCACCAGGCCGAAGACGCCGCTGACGCCGCCCACCATGCTGGCCAGGTTCTTCTTGTCGTCCACCAGACGTTGGGCAAGCTCCCGGGTGTCCGCGCGGGGGTAGCGCTTCTCCAGCTCCGCCACCCGCACCCGGGCCCGCTTCGTCTCCTGCAGGACGATGTCCGACAGCCGCGCCGAGCCGAGCTTCTTGAGCTCCGCCGGGGTCAGCTTCTTGATGAAGGCCAGCCGCTCGGCCACGCTGTCGTAGAAGGCCATGAGGTGTGTCTCCCGCCTCGGGTTGTCCCGGGTCCTCTAATAACCCCGCTCGGCGAGGTAGAGGTCCACCAGCGCGCCTTCCTCGTACCAGGCGTGGCGCATCTCCGCGTTGAACCAGCGCGAGTCCGGCTTCGCCCCGCGCACCTCCAGCTTCACCTGGTTGGGCGACGTGTCGATGACCGCCGCGCGCGCCTTGCACGCATGGCCCGGCTCCTCGCCGTAGCCGCCCTCCAGGCAGACCTCGTCACCGACCGACAGGCGCCGCGTGTACTCGGTGGCCAGGTAGAGCGCCTCGTCGCAGTGGCCGCGCACCGAGGACTTCCCGTGGCCGGCGCAGCGCGTCTGGGGCGGCGCCTTGATGACGGGGATGGCCCCGTAGAGAGGGTCTTCGTCGTTGGGGTTGGGCCGGAACGAGCCCACCCCGGAACATCCGGAGAGTCCCAGCGCGAACACGCTGACTCCCGCCCACAGCCGCCTCATCGTGATGGTGCCTCCGGGGCCATGGGCCCCCCTCTAAAAGGTGGGGCGAGCATGGCAAAAGGCGCGCGGAGGCGAAAGCCGACGGCGGGCGGACGCCTGCCCTCAGGCAATGCGGCGAGCGGGTCCCGGAATCTCCTCCGTCTGGCCCGGCACGATTCGGTTGGCCGCGTCGACGAAGACGACCTTGGGCTTCCAGTCGCGGGCCTCGGCGTCCTCGACCTCGGCGAAGGTCGCGATGATGACCAGGTCGCCGGGCTTGTTGAGGTGCGCGGCGGCGCCGTTGATGCAGATGACGCCGCTGCCGGGCTCGCCCTCGAGGGCGTACGTCTCCAGGCGCGTGCCCTGGGTGACGTTCCAGATGGCCACCTTCTCGTTGGCGATGATGTCCGCCGCACGCAGGAGGTTCAGGTCGATGGTGACCGAGCCCTCGTAGTCGAGGTCGGCCTGGGTCACCGTCGCGCGGTGGATCTTGGACTTGAAGAGGATGCGGCGCATGGCGTGTGTCCCACGAAGGGCGCCCAACCGTAACGGCTGGAGCGCCCTGGGACAACCTTCCGGTGCGCCCCTGCCCGCCCGCCGCCCGGACGGGCGTCATTTCACGATGTTGACCAGCTGGCTCAGGTTGAGCGGGACGGACTGCGAGTCCGAGGTGAGCTTGCCGTCCAGGCTCAGCTTGGCGTTGCCCCCCGAGCGCAGGGCCGCGGCGGCGGAGGCGGCCCGGGCGAAGTGGATGGTGAGCGGCAGCGTCACCTGCTTCGTCCCGCTGCCGTCGAGCATGCCCAGGTTGCCGGTGGACAGCGTACCCACATCCGCGCCGGCGACCTTGAGCGCGCCGGTGATGCCGGCGACGGGCAGGGGGAAGCTGTTGCGGTTGGTGATGGCCAGGGGGAACTCGACGGTGGCGCTGGTCAGCCCGATGTTGGTGATGCGCGGGGGCTGGAAGGCGACCTGGGGAATCTTGGGCACGTCGAACGCACCCTCCTTCTGGAGGGGGAAGGACAGCACGCCGATGGGCGTCTGCACGCCGACGCTGCCCTGGGCCTTGTAGGCGGCGCGGTCCTTGTTGAGGAAGGTCTCCACCACGGGGACGATGTCCGCGAAGCGCACGTTGGCGGGGAAGACCAGCTCGCTCTTGCCATTGGCCTTGAGGTTCAGGCCCTTGCGAGGCTTGCCGGCCACCACCTGCTTGCCCTCGACGAAGAACGAGTAGTCCACCGAGGCCAGCTCCAGCCCGAAGCCGTTGGGGTTGTTGACCTCGTAGACCAGGTCGACGGTGGCGTCGGAGAGCGACGCGCTGGACAGCCGCGCGGTCTTGAAGGTGAGGGTGGGCTTCTTGAAGGCCTTCTTCAGCGCGCTCTGCAGGCCAGCGCAGCCGGCGAGGGTGGTGAAGCAGAGGGCGACCAGGACGAGGGCGAAGCGTTTCATCGTGGGCATGGGCGTATCACCAGACGGCCGCGCCCGCGTGGGATTCACGCTCGGGCGGTGTCGAGGCAATCACTTGCGGGGGCGGGTGTACTACGAGGCCGCAGATGTTAAAGGTCGGTGCGCCCGCACCCTACAGGGAGACACACTTGGCCGGGGCCCACACCCACATCCGCTCCATCCTCCGCCGCCTGGCCTGGGTCCTCGGGCTCGTGGCGCTGGCAGCCTGCTCACGGGGGGGCTCGTCCCCCCAGGCGCGCACCTTGAAGCTCCAGCCCTGCCAGTTGGAGGGGCTGGCGCCCCAGGCGCAGTGCGGCACGCTGGAGGTCTTCGAGAACCGGGAGACGAAGACGGGCCGCAAGCTGTCCCTGCGCGTGGCGGTGGTGCCCGCGCTGGCGGCGCAGCCCCAGCCCGACCCCCTGGTGTTCCTGGCGGGAGGGCCCGGGCAGGCGGCCACCCGGCTGGGCGCCGTGCTGCGCGCGGTGGAGCCCATCCGCCGCCATCGCGACATCGTGCTGGTGGACATGCGCGGCACGGGGGACTCGAGCCCGCTGGACTGCGAGTTCCTCCCGAAGGACGCCGGGCTGGCCGACTACTTCAGCGAAGACGACGACCTGGCGCCGCGCATCCGCGCGTGCCGGGAGCGCTGGGACGCGGACGTGCGGCAGTACACCACGCCCATCGCCATGGCGGACCTGGACGAGGTGCGCGCGGCGCTGGGGTACGAGAAGCTCAACCTCTGGGGCGGCTCCTACGGCACACGCGCGGCGCTGGTGTACATGCGCCAGTATCCGGAGCGGGTGCGCACCGCCATCCTGGACGGCGTGGCGCCCATGGGGTTGTACCTGCCGCTGTACATGCCCCGCGACGCGCAGCGCTCGTTGGAGCTGCTGCTGGCCCACTGCGAGAAGGACGCGGCCTGCGAGAAGAACTTCCCTCGGCTGCGCACGCGCACGGAGGCCCTGCTGGAGAAGCTCTCCCAGGAGCCGGCGCGGGTGCGGGTGGCCCATCCGCGCACGGGCGTGCCGGAGGACATCGTGCTGACGCGCCAGGCCTTCGTCGGAGCGCTGTTCGGGCTGCTCTACAGCGCGGAGGACTCGTCGATGGTTCCGCTGATGCTGGACCGGGTGACGCAAGGTGACTGGGCGCCGTTCGTGGCGCTGAACGTGGGGCGCGGCGAGCGGATGGAGAAGGTGATGAGCCGGGGCCTGCAGATGGCCGTCGTGTGCGCGGAGGACGTGCCGTTCCTCGACACGGCCGCGGTGGAGCGCGAGGCGAAGGGGACGTGGTTCGGCGCGGGCATGGGGCTGGAGATGATGAAGGCGTGCGAGGGCTGGCCCAAGGCGACGGTGCCGGCGGGCTTCCGCGACGCGGTGGTGTCGGACGTGCCCACGTTGCTGCTCTCCGGAGAGCTGGACCCGGTGACGCCTCCGGCGTGGGCGGAGGAGGCGAAGCGCACGCTGAAGAACAGCCTGCACGTGCAGGTCCCGGGCGTGGGGCACAACACGCTGGGCGTCGACTGTGTGCGCAAGCTGATGGTGGACCTGGTGGCGAACGGCCGGGTGGACACGCTGAAGCCCTCGTGCGGCGCGGGACTCGAGCGTCCGCCCTTCTTCACGTCCTTCGCCGGACCGGTACCCTGAGGACGCGACGCGGATGATTCGAGCGACGAAGCTGCACAAGCGGTTTGGCGCCGTGACGGCGGTGGAGGATGTGTCCTTCACCGCCGAGGACGGGAGAATCACGGGCCTGCTCGGCCCCAACGGCGCGGGCAAGACGACGACGCTGCGGATGCTCTACACGCTGGTGCGCCCGGACAGGGGCACCGCGGTGGTGGACGACGTGGACGTGGTGGCGCGTCCCGAGGATGCGCGCCGGGGGCTGGGCGTGCTGCCGGACACGCGGGGCCTGTACCCGCGGCTCACCGCGCGCGAGCACGCGCGCTACTTCGGGGAGCTGCACGGGCTGTCGGGCGCGGCGCTCGACAAGCGCGTGGACGAGCTGGTGGACCTGCTGGACATGAAGGACATCGTCGACCGGCGGGTGGAGGGCTTCAGCCAGGGCGAGCGGGTGAAGGTGGCGCTGGCGCGGGCGCTGGTGCACGGGCCTCGCAACGTGCTGCTGGACGAGCCCACCAACGGCCTGGATGTGATGAGCACGCGCGCGGTGCGCACGCTCCTGCGCCGCCTGCGGGACGAGGGGCGGTGCATCGTCTTCTCCAGCCACGTCATGCAGGAGGTCGCCGCGCTGTGCGAGCGCGTCGTCGTGGTGGCGCATGGCCGGGTGGTGGCGGAAGGGACGCCGGAGGCGCTGCGGCAGGCCACCGGCAAGGACAGCCTGGAAGAGGCCTTCGTGGCGACCATCGGCAGTGAGCAGGGGTTGATGCAATGAAGCGGCTGGTGGGCAGTGTCCTGCGCAAGGAGCTGACGGACCACGTCCGGGACCGACGCACGCTCAGCTCCTCGCTCCTGTGGGCGGTGTTCGGTCCGCTGGTGTTCCTGGCGACCTTTCAGCTCATGTCCAACATGATGCGGGACAAGCCGCTGGAGCTGCCCGTGGTGGGCCGGCAGCACGCGCCCAGCCTGATGGCGTTCCTGGAGCGGCAGGGCGTGACGCTGAAGGAAGCGCCCTCGGACTACGAGGCGCGCGTGCGCACGGGTGTGCTGGACGTGGTGCTGGTGGTGCCGGAGGGCTACGGCCGGGACTTCTCCACCGGGCGTACCGCGGACGTGAGCCTCATCATGGACAGCTCGCGCACGGCGGCGCGCAAGTCGGTGCAGCGCGCGCGGATGATGGTGGAGCTCTACTCGCGGCAGGTGGGCGACCAGCGGCTGTACGCGCGCGGCATGGCGCCGGAGCTGGCGATGCCGGTGGACGTGGAGGAGCTGGACCTGTCCACGCCCGAGCGCACCGCGGCCACGCTGTTCAACATGCTGCCGCTGTTCCTGGTGATGGCCACCTTCACGGGCGGCCTGCAGGTGGCGAGCGACACCATGGCGGGTGAGCGCGAGCGTGGCTCGCTGGAGCCGCTGCTGCTCAACCCGGCCCCGCGCGGGGCGCTGGTGGCGGGCAAGTGGCTGGCCACGGTGACGATGGCGGCGAGCACGGTGCTGGTGTCGCTCGTGGGCTTCGTGCTGGTGGTGCGCGCGGTGCCGCTGGAGGAGCTGGGGCTCAAGGCGCGCATGGACCTGCCCATCGTCCTGGGGATGGTGCTGGCGGTGCTGCCGCTGACGCTGGCGGCCTCGGCGGTGCAGCTGTGGGTGTCCACCTATGCGCGCTCGTTCAAGGAGTCGCAGACGTACCTGAGCCTCTTGACGGTGGTGCCGACGCTGCCGGGCATGTTGCTGGCGATGTCGCCGGTGCAGACGCAGACGTGGATGTTCGCGGTGCCGGTGGCGGGCCAGCAGATGCTCGCGGCCGAGGTGATGCGGGGCGAGGCGCTGGGGCCCTTGCCCTTCCTGCTCGCCGCGGCGTCCAGTGTGCTGCTGGCGCTCGTCGCCCTGCGTGTGACCACGGGGTTGCTGTCGAAGGAGAAGATTGTGTTCGGCCGGGCCTGAGCAGTGTCGTCGAGGCGTCGGTTGGGGCTGGGGGCTGGCCGACGCCGGGTGACATTGGCGGGAGGTTGGCTTCCAATGGGGTGTGATGACACCCGAGAGAGAAGCCCTCCTGCCCCTCGCCCCGGCCTCCGTGGCCACCGCCCAGGGCGAGCCCCGATTCGGCACGTACCAGGGTGAGCTGCCCGAGGTGGACCTGCCCCGGTTGCTGGGCCGCTGGGCGCCCGAGCGCACCACGCGGCTGCTCAAGCGCAAGCGGTGGCACTACACCTTCACGGCGACGCCGGAGGTGGCCGCGCTCTTCGCGGTGGTGGACCTGGGCTACTCGGCGAGCGCGTTCGCGGTGGCGTTGGATTTGCGCGAGCGCAAGCCGCTGTGTGACGTGAGCTTCCTGGGCGTTCCCTGGCCCATGGTGTCCTTGGGGGACAAGCCCGGCGCGGGGCTCGACGCGTCGTTCCGCACGTTGGGTGGGAAGCTGGCCATCCGTCGGGGCGAGGAGGACGAGCGCTACCAGGTGGAGGTGGACGTCAGCCGCGTGCGCACGGGCAGTCTCAACACGTTCCAGTGGAACGGGGAGATGTTGGTGGCGGGTGGGCCTCCCGCGCTGACGGTGATTGCGCCGGTGCAGGGGGACGGGCTCGTCAACGTCACGATGAAGCGCAACGGGCTGTTGTCCTTCGGCGGCATCGAGGCGGGCGGCAAGCGCTTCCGGCTGGACGGGGGTGTGGGCGGCATCGACTACACGCAGGGGTACCTGGCGCGGCACACGGCGTGGCGCTGGGCGTTCGCGGCGGGGCGGCTGGCGGATGGGACGCCGGTGGGGCTGAACCTCGTGGAGGGCTTCAACGAGACGGCGACCGAGGCGAACGAGAACGCCTTCTGGCTGGGGGACCGGCTGTATCCGCTGGCGCGCGCGCGGTTCGAGTACGACACGAAGGATTTGCTCGGGCCGTGGCGGATGACGACGGTGGACGGCGCGGTGGACCTGCGCTTCACGCCGTTCTACGTGCACCGCGAGGAGCGCAACCTGCGGCTCATCATCAGCCACTTCGCCCAGCCTGTGGGCTTCTTCGACGGCACGGTGACGGTGGGGGGGCGGACGCACCAGCTCTCGCACGTCCCCGGCGTGAGCGAGGACCAGGACATGCTCTGGTGACGTCCGGCCGCCCGGGCTCGCATCGAGCGTGGAGCCCGGGGCCGGAGGCGCTAGGCTGGGAGGCCCACGCCGTTGGTCCGGAGTGAGCCCATGTCGTCGTGTCCGCACTGCGGTCAGCCGCTTTCCGATGCTCGCGTCTTCGCGTGCCCGTCCTGTGGGCAGAGCGTGGGGGCGTCCGCGCGTGGAACGGAGTTGCCGGACGACGCCTCGGAGTCCGCGCGTCGGGCCGCGGAGGCCACGGGGCGCGCGGTGCGCACGGTGCTCGAGGACCCCCGGCTGCGTGAGCGGCTTCCTGGGGGCTCGTTGCCGCTGCTCGGGTCGGGGCTCGTCGCCGCGGCGGTGCTGCTGCCGGGGCTTCCCTTCATCAGTGGGACGATTGGCATCCCGTGGTCGGTGGTGATGCTGGGCGGGAGCCTCTTGCTCGGTGCTCGGGAGTGGAGCGCGGCGGGGCGACCTGTTCCTCCGCTGCTGGAGCAGCTCGCGCGGATGGCCACGTCCGCCACGTTCCTGCTGCTCTACACGTCGTTGGTCATCACCTTCGCGTTCCTCTCGCTCGGCTTCGGGTTGGTGCCGCTGGTCTGGGTCGCGGCCGCGGTGGTGCTCGGGTACGTGCAGTGGCGCGTGTTCCAGGCGTCGGCCGCCGCGATGCCGGAGCTGCGTCCCGCGCCGGGGGCCGCGCGGTTGAAGCTGTGGGTGCTCAGCGGCGCGGCCGTGTGCGCGGTGTCGCTGCTGCTCACGTGGGGCTCGGGGATGCGGACGTGGACGTCGCTGGGAGGCTACGGCTACGACAACAACCTCGTGCACGAGGTGGACAGCACCGGTCGCTCCACGGGGCACTCGTACATCGAGGGTCGTTACGGGTGGCAGCCGGGCATCACCAACACGTTCACCTCGTTCGCGACGTCCGGGCGTGCTCGGCCCGGTGCGCCGCTGGTCGTCATGGCGCTGATGTCGCTCGCCATGCTGGCCGCCGTGCCCCGGCTCCGCGAGGCGATTCCGTCCCAGACGCCCTACATCCTGGCGGGTGCCATCACCGTGTGGGGGCTGCTGGGCCTGTCCATGCGGCTGGGGCCGCTGGTCTTCCTGGCAGGTGCGCTGGCCATCGACTTCGCCCTGTACCAGGCCCACCGCGCGGAGAACGCGCGGGAGGAGCCTCCACCCGGCGGCGGCGACTCAGCGAGCTCCGGCCCGACGAGCACCTGAGACACGGGCCCGCCGTCATGGCGAGCCCGCGGTCTCACTTGCCCGCGCGGCGTGACTCGACGATGGCCTTGAACGAGCGGCTGCGCAGCTCGTCCAGCGTGAGCCCCGTGGCGAGCACTTCTTCCTGACTGAGCGCGCCACAGCTCGAGCCGCGCAGGAAGAAGTTGAGCAGGCCCTGGCCCGTCGCAGCGTCGTCGAACACGTCGCCCACCAGCGTCGCCTGCGCCGCCTTCTCCATGAAGGCCTTGAGCCGCCGCGTGGCCGCGTCCAGCCCTTCGAGGAAGAACGCATACACGGCCGCGTAGCGCACCGGGAGCTGGGCCGGATGCAAATCCCACCCCTGATACCAGCCGCGCTCCAGCGAGTGCCGGATGTGGCGATACGACAGCTGCCACACCCGCTGCACCGCCTCCGCGTTCTCCCTCAGCTGCGTGGGCAGGAGCGCCGTGTCTGCCTGCTTGCGATGCGGAGGCACCGGCATGACGTTCGTCGCGCCGTCCGCCATCTGGATGCCCGTGCCCGCGAGCGACACCTGCACCAAATCCCTCAGGAAGTCACAGGCCGGGTGCAGCATGCTCTGCACATGCGCGCTGACGCTGAGCGCCGCCGTGTAGTCATACAGCCCCAGGTGCACGCTGGAGCATCGCCCCGCCCCCGCGGCCACCAGCGCCGACAGGTGCAGCTTCCCCTCCCGGTCGAACAGGGCCTGCGGCGTCTCCACCATCAACTCCAGCCCCAGCGCCCCCTTCTCCAGGCCGTGCTCCGTCTCCAGCACCTCCAGGATGCGCGCGAGCGCGGCCACCTGCTCGGGCAACGCGACCTTGGGCAGCGTGACCACGAATGACGGCGGCAGCTTCCCGCCGCTCTGCTCCAGCAACGTCGTGACGAACAAGTCCAACGTGCGCGACGCCCGCTCGAACAGCTCCTCGCTGAACGACTTCACCCGGATGCCGATGAACGGCGGCAACGTCCCCTGCTCGAGCCCCCGCGCCAGCTCCTTCGCGGCGGAGACGGCGTGGCCATCCTCCTCCGCGTCGGAGCGGTGGCCGTAGCCGTCCTCGAAGTCGATGCGGTAGTCCTCCACCGGCTCGCGCTGGAGCTTGTCCACCACGCGCTCGTACACGCGCTGGGCGAACCTCCCGCGCTGGGGCAAGCCCAGCCCGTGCGCCAGCTCGGCCGAGTCCGGCGCATAGTCCTTCAACGCACCCAGGGCCAGGTCCCCCAGCTTCCGCGCCGCCTCCGCGCGGAAGAGGTGCGCCCCGCCGTACACGACGTGCACCGGCTGGCGACGCGGGGAGTCCCCCGGATACGTGCGTGAGAGCTCGGCGTTGGCTCGCCGGAGGGACTCACGCACGCTGGAGAGGCTGTTGGGTGTCAGGGTGGTCTTCATCGAGTGCCTCTCGAACGACGGCTCACGCTACTTCTGGCGCTTCAGCCAGGCGCTGACCTCCGGGCCGCAACGCTCTCGCAGCTCCACGTCCTGCGACAGCCGCTCCAGCGTCTGCGCCGTGGCCTGCTGCGCGTCGTTCACCGGCTGCTCCTTGAGCAGCGTCCGCACCGCGTCCAGGTGCTCGCGCGTGAGCAGCATGCCCAGCGACTCCACGATGCGGCGCACCAGCATCGGCGCGCCCCCCGTACGAGCGACCACGTCCTTCCACTGCTTGCGCATCTGCGCCCACCACGACTCGCGGCCCGTGCGGTTGGCGAGCAGGCCCGTGGCGAAGCTCGCCACGTCCTGCGTCTTCACCGTGTCCGAGAAGAACAACGCGCGCGCACGCTCGGCCAGCGCGGGCTCCTCGAACGCCGTGAGCGCCATCAGGTAGCGGCGCTGCGTGGCCGGGTCCGGCTCGCCAGGCATCCGCTGCAGGAAGATGTCGAACAGCTCCGCGTCCCCCGAGCGCGCCGCCATGGACACCGCGGCGTCGAGCAGGTTGGGCTCCAGCGCGTCACGCTCGCCCTTGAGCATCAGCGTCACCCGACGCCGCGCCTCCTCGAGCACCTTCGGCTCACGCGCCAGGCCACCCACCGCGCGCACCAGCGCCGCGCGCCGCAGCTTCACCCGGTCCGTCTCGCCGGCCAGCGCCTGCCACCCGAGCTTCTCCAGCCCCGGACCCAACAGCCGCGCCACCCACGCGCGCACCCGCGCCTGGTCCTCGCCTTCCACCAGCCGGCTCTCCACGTACGCCAGCCGCCCCACCAGCTCGTCCAGGACGGAGTCGTCCTCCTCGTTCCCGAAGAGCGCGGCCAGGTCCAGCAGGTCCCCCACCGTCGCCCGCCCCGAGCGCACCAGCGCCCACTGGTCCGCCAGCAGGGAGATGCGCTCCGACGGCGCCAGCGCGTGCAGGTTCGCCGACAGGCCCGCGAGCGTCGCCTTGTCGTAGGCCACCCGGTAGAAGCCCGTGGAGCCCGCGTTGGCGCACAGCCACTTCACCGCGCCCGAGCCCGCCTCCAGCTTCACCGTGGCCTGCTTGTCGCGCAGCAGCACCCGCTGCTCCTTCACGCCGCTGGCGTCCTCGTAGCGGAGCACCATGGGCACCGGCCACTTCTCCTCGCTCCACGCGCCGGGCTCCGAGTAGAAGCGCTCCTGTGACAGCGTCACCTCCCGGCCCTCCACGTGCGCCGTCACCAGGGGGAAGCCGCTCTGGCCCACCCAGGCCGTGGCCAGCTCCTCCACCGGCTGCTTCGCCGCCTCACCCAGCGCGTTCCACAAGTCCTCCTTCACCGCGTTGGCGCGCGCGTGCCGGCGCATGTACAGCCGGATGCCGTCGCGGAAGGGGCCCTCGCCGAGGAACCCTTCAATCATGCGCAGCACCGCGCCGCCCTTCTCGTACGTAATCGCGTCGAAGCTCTCACCGGCCTCACCCGCGTTGTTCACCTCGCCGTGGATGGGGTGCGTGGACTTGAGCGCGTCCAGGAACAGCGCGCTGGTGCGGTGCGAGTCGAAGTCCAGCCACATCCGCCACTCGGGGCGCCACTGGTCCACAATCTTGAAGGCAATCCACGTGGCGAACGCCTCGTTGAGCCACAGGTCGTCCCACCACACCATGGTCACCCAGTTGCCGAACCACTGGTGCGCCAGCTCGTGCGTCACCACCTCCGCCACGCGCTTCTGCACCGACAGGGGCGCGGTGGCCGGGTCGAGCAGCAGCGCCACCTCGCGGTAGGTAATCAGGCCGGCGTTCTCCATCGCGCCCGCCTCGAAGTCCGGGATGCCCACCTGGTCCACCTTGGTGAAGGCATACGGCAGGTCGAAGTACTCCTGGAGTCGCGGCAGCACCGCGAGCGCCACGTCCTGGCCGAAGCGCGTCAGGTGCTTCTTCTCCTCCAGGGCCCAGGTGCGCACGGGCACCGTGCCCACGTGCTCGACGGGCGTGCCCACCAGCGGGCCCACCACGAGCGCGATGAGGTAGCTGCTGAGCACCTCCGTCTCCTGGAACGTCACCTTCGTCAGCGCGCCGTCCTGCTCCTCCTTCACCACCGGGCCGTTGCCCAGCACGGCGAGGCCCTGGGGCACGCGGACGCTCAGCGACCACTTTGCCTTGAAGGCCGGCTCGTCGAACGAGGGGAAGACGCGGCGGGCGTCCGCGGCCTCGAACTGCGTGGCCGCCACCTTGCCCGCCGCGTACAGGCCGCGCAGGCCATCCGTGAAGGGCCCCGTCCAGGCCACGTCCAGCTGCGCCTCGCCCGGGGGCAGCGGCGCGTCGAACGTCAGCCGCACCGTCTCGCTCACGGCGTTGACCTGGAGGGAGGAGGGCTTGTGCGACGCGCCACCCTTCGCGCGGAACGTCACGTCCCCCAGCTTCAGGGAGATGGCGTGGAGGATGATTTCGCGCGTGGGCTCCGCCAGCGTCACGTCCACGGTCTGCTGACCGGAGAAGGTCTTCGCCTCCAGGTCCAGGGTCAGCGTGGCCGCGTAGCGCTGGGGGCGAACGGTGAGGGGAAGGCGGAAGTTCTTGTCTTCGGTCGGATGCGCCATAGGGAGGCGGAATCTAGCCTCGCTCAGGGCGCGCGTTCCCACTTCTGTCACGCCGGTGCAAGAAACCTGTCGCCGGCCGGGTGGGGTGTCGTCCGCCACACCCTTCCCGCGGGCCTATCCCCGAGCCCTCTTCGAGCCGCGCGGGACGGGCCTGGGCACCAGCTGGTGGAAGAGGCTGGATTCGCGCTCGAAGAAGCCCTCGGTGTGGAAGGAGTGGGGCAGCTCCAGGAGCTGGAAGTCCAGGTGGTGACACAGCTCGTGCAGCAGCGTGCGCAGGTACGTGCGGAAGGCCACGACGCGCGCCTGCTTCGCGGTGCGCATCCAGACCTGGAGGCGGGGGAGGCGCCCGGCCTCCCACGTGTACAGGCCGTGCAGCTCACCCTCCTCGGAGGACGGGCGGACCTCCAGCACCTGGACCCGGACGGTGGCCACGTCCAGCCGCTCGCACAAGGCCTCCGTCAGGGCCTGGCTCGCGCGCTCCAGGGGGGCCCGGGCTCCGCTGGCCAGCGTCTCACGCACGGCGTCGACGAGGGGGGACAGCGCCCCGGGGGCCCTCACCCGCAGGGACTTCACCCCGTCGCTCATGCGGTAGACGCGCTGCTGCTCGGGGTCGAGGTGCTCGTAGTAGGCGAAGGGCACGGGGTGGCCGCGCACTCTAGGCGAGTGACGCGTGGCGTGATGCGTCGAGGTGCCAGGAGGACGACTCGCCGGGGCAGGGTGGGAAAGGGATTGCTCATGGGAGG
>NZ_SRLW01000203.1:0-18542 GCF_006518215.1 Myxococcus sp. AB025B | reverse complement strand
GCTCATCCTGGGGGCCATGGCGGTGGTGGCGGCGTGGGCGGTGGCGCGGTGGGTGGCTCAAGGGGTGACACGCCCGCTGGGGCAGTTGTCCGCGCTGGCGCACCGGGTGGGGGACGGCAACTTCGCGCCGCTGCCCGCGGTCTCCGGGCCCAGCGAGATTCGCGCGCTGTGGGCGGACCTGGACCGCATGCGGGGCAGGCTGTCGGAGCTCGACCAGCTCAAGGACGCCTTCGTCGCCTCCGCGTCCCATGACCTGCGCACGCCGCTGGCCCGGCTGCGCACGGCCATCGGTCTGTTGGCGGACGGCACCGCGGGCCCCTTGACGGCGCAGCAGCAGCGCGTGGTGGCGCTGGCGCAGGTGGCGTGCGAGCGCGAGATCCGGCTGGTCACCGCGCTGTTGGATTTGACCCGGGTCCAGGCGGGCAAGGCCGTGCGCCGGGACGAGGGGTGTCGGTTGGATGACGTCATCGCGCGCGCCGTCGAGGAGGTCAACGAGCTGGCGGAGGAGCGCGGTACGAAGCTGGTGCTCCAGGCCGAGGGCACGACGCCTCCGGCCTCGCTGGATGCCGCGCTGGTGGAGCGCTCGTTGGTGAGCCTGATGACGAATGGTGTGCGCGTCTCCGCGCCCGGTCAGAGTGTCTACGTCACCCGCACGCTCATGCCCCGGGGGCCGGACGGCCAGCCCGGGACGTGGGCGCGGATCGAGGTGCGGGATGAAGGCCCCGGCGTGCCCGACGACGTGCGTCCGCGGGTCTTCGAGCCCTTCTTCACCCGCGCGGTCGGCGCCGCCGCCGCGGATGGGTTGGGGTTGGGGTTGCCCCTGGCGCAGCGGATGATGCGGGCGCTGGGCGGTGATGTGCTGGTGCTGGAGAACGCGAACCCCGGCGCGCGGTTCGTGCTGGTGTTCCCGCTGGGGTTGGGTGCACCCGCCCCGGTGGCGACGGAAGCGATGTCCAAGAGGATGGAAGGATGAAGCACCCCCGCGGTGGACATGTGTTGGTGGTGGACGACGACGCGGAGCTGTGTGAGCTCATCTCGTTGAGACTGGAAGCGCGTGGGATGAAGGTCACCACCGCGCTCACGGCGGCCCGCGGGCTGGAGTTGCTCGAGCAGGAGGAGGTGGACGCCGTCGTGCTCGACCTCCGGCTGGAGGGGGCGGATGGGCTGGAGGTGATGGGGCAGATGCGGGCCCGCTCGCCGGACCTGCCCGTCGTCATCCTCACCGCGCACGGCACCATCGAGACGGCCGTGGAGGCGATGCAGCGGGGCGCGTATGGCTTCCTCACCAAGCCCTTCCAGGACCACGAGCTGGTCCAGAAGCTGTTGCACGCGACGGAGCGCAGTGACTTGCGGCGGGAGCTGGCCGACCTGCGCCGCATCGTCGCGGGCACCACGCCCGAGCGACTGCTGGGCACCAGCTCCGCCATCGCCGAGGTGAGGGACCGCATCGCGCGGGTGGCCCCGTCCGAGGCGACGGTGCTCATCCTGGGCGAGTCCGGCACGGGCAAGGAGCTGGCGGCGCGGCAGGTCCATGCGCTGTCACGGCGCGCGAGCGGGCCGTTCGTCGCGGTCAACTGCGGGGCGCTGCCGCCGGAGCTTCTGGAGAGCGAGCTGTTCGGCCACGTGAAGGGCGCCTTCACCGGGGCCACGCAGACGCGCGAGGGGTTGTTCGGCGCGGCGCGCGGCGGGACGTTGTTCCTCGACGAGATTGGCGAGGCGGCGCTCCGGGTCCAGGTGAAGCTGCTGCGCGTGCTCCAGGAGCGGCGCTTCGCGCGGGTGGGCAGCACGGTGGAGGAGGAGGCCGACGTTCGCATCGTGGCGGCGACCAACCGCGACCTGCGCGAGGAGGTCGAAGCGAAGCGCTTCCGCGAGGACCTCTACTACCGGCTCGCGGTGCTCCCCATCGTGATGCCTCCGCTGCGCGAGCGGCTGGAGGACATCCCGATTCTCGCCACGCGGCACCTGGAGCAGGCCGCCGCGCGCAACGGGCTGCGGCTGCCCCGGCTGGCGCCGGAGGTGATGGACCTCCTGCGCTCGCACTCGTGGCCGGGCAACGTCCGCGAGCTGGTGAACGCCATGGAGGCGCTGGTGCTGCTGGCGCCCGAGGACGACATCCGCTTCGAGCACGTGGCGCGCATGTTCGACCCGCCGACGTCCTCGCGCGCGCCCGCGGACGCCGCGCGCGAGGAGGAGCAGGACTGGCTGAGCGCGGAAGGGGAGCTGCCCACGCTGCGCGAGGCGAGAGACCGCTTCGAGCGGCGCTACCTGTCCGAGGTGCTCCGCCGCTCGAAGGGCAACGTGGCCGCGGCCGCGCGCACCGCGAGCCGCAACCGGACGGACTTCTACGAGCTGTTGCGCCGGCACGGCCTTTCTCCCGCGGAGTTCAAATAGGGGCTGGGCGTGGTTGGGGCAGGTTCCGGGTGGCGGCTGCCCCACGTCCAGGCTTACAGCTTCGGGGCACTGCCTTCGCTGTCTCCAGAACTCGGCGTCGTTGCTTCCTCGCGCATGCTGGCGGGGGCCGCACGTAGTTTTTCAAGGCGCTGGTTACAACTCCGGGGTAGCATGGCGGCCTGTGCTGGAAGGGCGACGGGCTTCTTTTGAAGCACGGCTGATTCAATCCACTGCCAGCTTTCAGGGTGATGCTTCTTGTCGAGGCTGACGCACTTGCTGCGCATGTCCGCGAGACTTTTGTTTTTGAGTGACTCGCCTTGCAGTAAGCTGTCTGCGGTTGACACGCACTGCCGAAACCGAAGCTCTCGGCGGCGACGCGCTTGGACGAAGCGAATGCCACGCTCATACAGTGCGAGGCGATACTCGAAATCCGCACGGCTCGCGGGTTCGTTCGCCGGAGCAAGCGCAGTCGCGATTCGCTGAAGCGCCACGGCTGTGTCAAACCTTCCTGCAGCGGCATGGGCAGAGGCAAGTGTCCCAATCCTGAAATGGTTGCAATCTACTTCTATCGAGGCGACCGCGAGTTGGCGTGCTCTTTCAGGGTCCCGTATCGCGGGGTCCGGGGAAGTGGAGAGCAGCCATGCGTAGTTGTTGAATGCAACTGCGTCTGGGAAGTCTTTGGTCGACAAGGCATATTGCTCGGCTGCCTTGTGCTCATTGCCTCGATGCCACCATTCGCCGGCGATGAGCTTTCGGACATATCCCAGGGTTTGTGTTCGAGTCTGGGGCTTGTCATTGGAGGAAACCGTCCACGGGTACAGGGTCTCCCAGCCGACGCTCTTTCCATCCTGGCTCCAGTTTACCCAGTTGTGACCGATGCTTTCTCCACGCGCGGGGCTCTCCACCATGCTCAGAGGCAGTCCAATGGCGTCACCCATGGTGAGGTACAAGAATGAAAGAGTGTCGCAATCCGCGAGATAGACGACCACTCCATTGTTCTTCGTATGCGCGGTGAGCCAGGCTCGGCGTGATTCCGTGGTGTATTCGGAGCGTCGTAGAGACTCGAGCTCAGCCCCGACGAGCTCGACTGGCGTCAGGGCCTCGGTGAGGAACTCGACGTAGCCCGTGGGGGCTACCATGAATCCCTTGGAAGAAAGGATGTCGTGCATCTGGTTCAGCGCGCCGAGAACCTGCTCGCGCGATGGCCTGGCGGAAGGGAGTTTGATGCGCGTCCGAGCCTCCTTCTCCAAGGCTGCAACGAGTTCACGCATTGCGGGTGTCACGGTCCCAAGTTCCTCCTCAAGGTCCAGGATCTGGTGCGCGAAGGTCCGTGCGGCTCCTCTTGATGATTCACTGGAGGGCATCGGGCCCGCGGATGTCGTCGCGGAGTGGCCCGAGTGCCGACATCCCGTGGCGCAGAGCACGAGGACGACGAACGCGAAATGAGACCAGCGAGGGAGGAGCATGCTCTCGATGCTAGCTCTGGTCACAACCCATATGCTCTCTGGCTGGCAGGGTGATTGACACGCCTCCCTCGGAGCGTTCCTCGTCCCAGGGCACATCTGGCCCCGGAGAGCGGAGGCCGTGGAGCCACGAACGGCGGGTTTCGGGCTTGAGTCGATTTTGCAACTGAGTTACGTTTTTGGGAGATGCTCCGCCCCCTGTCCCTTCCAGCGCGTGCCTGCGCGGCCACCCTCGCGGTGTTGTGGCTGGCGTTGCCGCTGGTGGGGGGGCTCCATCCGGACGAGCACGCGCACCGCTACTGCGCCGAGCATCGGGCGTTCGAGGAGTTGGACGAGGCGGGGCTCCTCGCGTCCGCCGTGCGCCAGGGGCCCGGGGCCGAGGTCGCGCTCACGGAGGGCGAGGAGGATGGAGATTCGCATGCGCGGTGTGCCCTGGCTTGGGCACAGGCGCGTCAGGCGGTGTTCCCGCCTGCTGGACTGCTGCTGACGGTCCCGTCGTCGCGGCCGCTCCTCACGCTCGAGGAGTCCGGGGGGAATGGCTCCGGAGTTCCGTTGCTGGCGCTCGCACCGAAGGGCTCTCCGCCCGGTCGCTGAGCCGTCGCACTCCGTCACTTGCCGCGAGCCTGGGCCATGAAGCCCAGCGCCTCGTCGCGCGCGTTTCTTTCAATTCCTCTCTCTCCATGGATTCATCATGCCCAAGGGCAATCGGACCATCGTCCATCTCGTGTCGACCGCGAAGACCGGCTACTTCTACACGACGACGAAGAACAAGCGGAAGTCGCAGGACAAGCTCCAGCTCAAGAAGTACGACCCTCGCGTGCGCAAGCATGTGCTGTTCGTGGAGGGCAAGCCATGAGCGAGCCCGCCGTGAAGCGCCGCCTTCCCACCACCGTCCTCTCCGGTTTCCTCGGCGCGGGGAAGACGACCCTGCTCAATCACATCCTCAACAACCGTGAGGGTCTGCGCGTCGCCGTCATCGTCAATGACATGAGCGAGGTGAACATCGACGCGAGGCTCGTGCAGGGCGGCGCCTCGCTCAGCCGCGTGGACGAGAAGCTGGTGGAGCTGTCCAACGGCTGCATCTGCTGCACGCTCCGGGAGGACCTGGTCGAGGAGGTGGGTCGGCTGGCCCGCGAGGAGCGCTTCGACTACCTGCTCATCGAGTCGACGGGCATCTCTGAGCCGCTGCCGGTGGCGGAGACCTTCACCTTCGCCGACGAGTCCGGCCGCAGCCTGTCCGACGTGGCGAGGCTGGACACGCTGGTGACGGTGGTGGATGCGCTCAACTTCCTGCGCGACTGGGAGGGCTCGCAGGGGCTGGCCGAGTGTGGCCTCGCCATCGCCGACGAGGATGAGCGGACGGTGGTGGACCTGCTGGTGGAGCAGGTGGAGTTCGCGGACGTGCTGGTGCTGAACAAGACGGACCTGGTCTCCGCCTCCCAGTTGGAGGAGCTGGGCGAGATTCTGCGCAGGCTCAACCCGGAGGCGCGGCAGGTGCTGGCGGAGCGGGGCAGGGTGCCGCTCGCGGAGGTGCTCGATACCCGGCGCTTCGACTTCGAGCGCGCGAGCCGTGCCCCAGGGTGGCTCAAGGAGCTTCGCGGCGAGCACGTGCCGGAGTCCGAGACGTACGGCATCCGCAGCTTCGTCTTCCGCGGCCGCGTGCCGCTGCATCCCCAGCGCTTCTGGGACTTCATCCATGGGAGCTGGAAGGGCGTGCTGCGCAGCAAGGGGTTCTTCTGGCTCGCCACGCGGATGGACATCACGGGCGTGTGGGCCCAGGCCGGTGGCGCGTGCAGCTTCGAGCCCGCGGGCCTGTGGTGGGCCGCGGTGCCACGCGAGGAGTGGCCGGAGGAGCCCGAGGCCCAGGCGGAGCTCGAGCGCGAGATGACGGGGCCGTACGGGGACCGGCGTCAGGAGCTGGTCTTCATCACCCGGGATGCGGACCCCGAGGAGGTCCTGGGGCAACTCGAGGCGTGTCTCTTGACGCCCGCGGAGCTCGCGCTGGGCCCTTCCGGCTGGTCCGCGCTGGAAGACCCCTTCCCGGCGTGGGAGGTGGTGCGCGACGAGGACGCGGCCGCCGAGGAGCGGAGCGCCTGATGGAGCCCGCCTCGCGGTGGGAGTCACGCGCTCCCGAGTCATGGTCCGCCTCGCACGTCCTCGTCTGGCAGCCCTCGGAGCTGACGGAAATCTATCGCGAGGGTCTCAACCTCTGCGTGTGGCGCCGGGGCCTGGGCTCCGAGCTCAGCCGCTGGTTGGGGACTGTCTGTGCCCGGCACACCCTCCACGTCGTCGAGCGCGTGGATGCAAGACGCCTGGACTTCCGAGGGACACTCGCGGAGCTGTCGGGGGCGGAGGAGCGCGAGGCCTGGTGTGAGGACCTGCGCCAGCTCTGCCAGGTGTACGCGGACCTCCTCGAGTGCCGGTGGCTGGGCGTGCGGCTCACCACGTTGGAGCGGGAGATGTGTCCGCGCTTCCATGTGGACCGGGTCGGCGTGCGGCTGCTCTGCACCTACGCGGGCCCCGCCACCGAGTGGCTGGAGAACGCGGACGCGCTGCGCGAGGGGCTGGGGCCGAAGGGCGAGGTGCTCCGCGCGGGCGGGCGCGTGCAGCGCTTGGAGCGCTTCGACGTGGCGTTGTTGAAGGGAGAGTCGTGGCCCGGGAACGCGGGGAACGGTGTCGTCCACCGCTCCCCGGCGCTCGTGTCAGGGCAGCGGCGCATCATGCTCTCCATCGACGCCGTCGACTGAAAGGGCAGGGCCTGCGATAACGGCCGGGCCCTGTCCTCCGAGGGGCGGGCACCTGCACCCGGCCCGAGGCGGGGGTGTCAAAGGAGTTGCCGATGGCGTGGGAACTTCGGGTGGCCTCGTACAACATCCTCGCGGATTCCTACATCCGACCGGAGTGGTTTCCGAACACGCCCGCGCACCTCTTCGAGCCGCGAAGGCGACAGGAGGCCCTGGCCCGACGCATCCTGTCGCTGGACGCGGACATCGTCTGTCTCCAGGAGGTGGAGGCCACCACCTTCGACGCGCTCCAGCGGTCCCTGTCCCCGCACGGGTACTCCGGTGTGCTGGCGTTGAAGCAGCAAGGCAAGCCCGACGGTTGCGCGGTGTTCCATCGCGTGGAGCGCGCCGTGGGGCACCGGGCTCACTACTTCAAGGACGTGCTGGAGGACGGGCGCGTCTCGGGGCACATGGCGCTGGTCGTCGACTTCGCGGTGGGGCAGGAGCGCTTGCGCGTGGCGTGTACGCACCTGCGATGGGACCGGCCCGACAGGCCGGTGGCGCTGCACCAGGGGATGCAGCAGGCCACGGAGCTGCTCGGGGAGGTCGTCCAGGCGGACCCAGGCGCGCTGTGGGTGGCTTGCGGTGACTTCAATGCGCGCCCCGGCGAGCCGCTGGTTCGCGCGTTCACCGAGGCGGGGCTGGAAGACGCCTTCCAGGGCCAGCACGCGCCCACGTGCAACGCGAATGGCGAGGCCAAGGCCATCGACTTCATCTTCCACTCACGGGGCCTGAGCGCCCGGCCCGTGGCTCCGCCGGTCATCGATGACCGGACGCCGCTGCCCTCGGAGCAGGAGCCCTCGGACCACCTGCCCCTGGTCGCGACGCTGCGGCGGGCGTGAGGCAATGCCAGTCCGTTCCGCGCTAGATGCTGATGATGAAGGGGCCGATCTGGAAGGGGCGATGGTCGACACGCAGCGTCTCCCCGCCGCGGTACGGGTCGCCTCGGGAGTTGTTGATCACCGCGTCCTCGTCGAGGAGCAGGACGAAGCGGTGGTAGCCGCCGGGATACCACCGGGCATGGTGTGCCTGGACCTCGGGTGACGCGAGCACCACGTCACAGTCCTCGGCGGAGCCGATGACGATGCCCGTCTCCCGGGAGCAGCGCGCTTCCAGGTTGTCGACGGAGCGTGTCTCCACCTGCCCGGTCCGGGTGTCCTCGATGTGCACGGCAATCTGGCTCATGTGAGGGATTGTAGCGGACCTCCGGGGAAGCCTTCACCCAGCGGCGGAGCGCCCCGTGGCTGGCGGCCCTCTCCCCGTGGCCCTGGGGCCGCGTTCTCGACGCGCCATGTCGCGGGCCCGTGTGTCCATCCAGGCGGAAGACGAGGCATGCCGTCTGCAAATCCATGGTGCATGAAGAGGAAACCATGAACGACCGAGTCCACCACGCCGCATCCTCCCCGGCCCGGGCGCCTCGGATGCGACGGCACCCTGGTCGAGCCCTGGCGCTCGGGCTGTGGCTCGGGAGCACGACGGCTCTGTCCGCCCCCACCGAGCCTTGGTTCGAGAAGGGCGCGGTCCTGGTCGAGACGCCCGAAGGTGGCGCGTATTTCGGGTTGGATACGCAGAAGCGGATCGCCTGCGAAGGTCGCCTCTGTCTTTGGCGCGTGCTCCAGAGCATGGGGCCCTGCTTCTACGGACTCTGCACGAACCAGCAGATGGTCATGTCAGACCGGGAGGGGAGGTTCCTGGGGGCGGCGCATGACCTCGACGCGTGGTCCCCGAGCACCCTGCGCTTCATCGACGCGGGGCATGTCGAGGTCGTCACCACGAGCAGGAATGAGCCCTACACCATCGCCGCCGATGCATTGGACCCGACCGTGGTGTCCCGGCGGGTCCTCAAGGTCGCGCCGGATGGCTCGCGATTCATCGATGCTCCCATCCCGACTCCGAAGTGGACGAAGCCTGCGGCACGACGTGGGAAGGCGCCAGTCGCCTCGAAGCCGCTCAAGTCCCTGCCCGTGGGCGACGCGCTCCTCGCTCGGGCTCGTGCCCTATGCCGCCAGGACCTGCGCTTCAATCCCCTGGATTACGTCTGTCGGGACGGGACGTGCATCCTCCTGCTCTCCGGCGCCGAGCCCTCGGCCGAGACGGATTCCGCGGAGGAATCCCCACCGGAGGCGGAGGACAGCAAGGGACCTTTCTGTGGCTTCCTGGTGAGAGGAGAGGACCTCCAGTCGCTCGGGTTCGATGAGGGTGGGGTCGAGGTCGGGGTGTCATCCACCGCGTACGCCTTGTCGGGACCTGTTGGCGCCCGCGGCTCGATGGAGCCCATGGAGACGCTCTCCCGCAGCCGGCCGGGCTACATGGTGTTCAGTGACACCGTGGGCGCGGTGGTCGACGGAATCAGGCCGTACCCCGTGCGGTCGGCGCAGTCCACGGAGGCCGCGCTCGCGTTGGCCCCCACGGCCCAGGCCTATACGCCCGCGCATATCGCCTGGGGGCTCGCGGGTTGGAAGGACGCGGAGGACCTAACTTTCGCCTGGCGGCTGGCGCGCGTGGGTGGGGCGCTCGCCCTCCACGTGGAGGTGCACGATGACAGGGTTGTTCCTCTGGGCACCGGTACCGGTGTGCACTCGGACCACGTGGAGTTCACCGTGCACCGGATGCGCACGCCTGGAGAGTTCTCCGAGCTCAAGCTGGGCCTCCTGCTCGCGGCGCGAGGAAAGGTCGAGGCGCGTGACTGGACGGGAGAGGCGAACACGCCCCTTCCCGCCATCCAGGGCACCTGGCGCAAGCGTCCTCAGGGATACGAGATGACGCTCACGCTCCCGTTGGCGGACCTCCTCGGCGCGGCGGAGCCGACTATCTCCCTCGGCGTCTCGCTCGCGGTCTCCGACGCGGACGCGCGAGGCAAGCAGGAGACGCTGATGAAGCACAGCGGAGCCCTGATGTTCTGGACCGAGTACCCGCCGAGCATCGACGAGTACCGGCGCCACGGCGCCATGGAATGACGCGCGGACTGGGGGCTACTGCATCGTCGTCAGCACGCAGCCCCATCCGTCGTAGTCACCCTCGTGGGCCTGGAGGACCTCCAGGATCTCCACCGTCACCTCGTCCGCGCGCCCCTCCGCCAGCGAGTCCTCTCGCGTGAAGGACACGGCCCACCGCGTATGGGGAGGCTCGGGCGCGCGCGGGGCGGAGACCTTGAACCCCTGCTTCGCGAGCTGCCCCGCGGCGCGGGTCGCCTGCTCCTCGCTGGAGAAGTGCGCCAGATGGTCCACCTCGCGCGCCACTTCACTCCGGTCTCCTTGCTTCGCCAGCAGGTCGAGCAGGCTCCGGTTCGACATCAGGTGGCGGTGGAGCTCCGGCGGATAGAGCCAGTCGAAGTACACGGCCCACTCCGGGTCCTCCTCGAGCTCCAGCTCCAGCGTGTAGTCACCCTGCACGGGGGTCACCACGCGCTGGACCTCGGACTGCGAGACGCCGCGCGGGCCGAAGAAGAACGCCTCCGTGAGGCCCTGCCCCACGCTGCGGCCCACGAAGAGGAACCCCAGCGCCCCGAGCGCCGGGACGAACGCATCCTCCAAAGCGAAGAGCGCGTCCGACTCCTCACGCGAGCGCAGGCCATCCGGCCGGGGCGACTTCATCGCCACGCGCACGGTGAGCCGGAGCGGATGGCTCGAAAGCGGCGCCTGGGACGCCGCCTCCATGTCCAGGAGGAACGACGTGGGGCCGTCCTCCAGCTCCATCAGATACGTATCGAAGTTCTCCTCCCAGGCCTTCACCGCGCTGCTCACTGCTCACCCTCCTCCACCGTGAGCTGGTACGAGTCCTGGAAGTTGGCCTCGCGGTTCTTCGCGTCGCGCACCTCGAAGATGTAGACGCCGGGCTCCGCGCTGAAGCGGATGCTCTCCGGCTGGTCGCCCTTGGCCCGGTCCGCCGTCTGCACCAGCGACAGCTTCCCGTCCGGCTGCACGCGGTGCAGGTACAGGCCCACGTCCACCTTGAGGATGCCCAACAGCGTCGCCTTCAGCGGCGTGCGCACCGGACGGTCCGACAGGTCCAGGCGGTAGAAGTCCGTGTCCTTCACCGGGAACACCGTGCCGCGCACCGCCTTGCCGAGCGTCAGCTCCTGCGCGCGCTCCAGGTTGTTGTTCGGCTCGCGCTCCTCGCCGCCGTTGTCCGGCACCGTGGTGATGCTGATGCGGTAGGGCTGGTCCGCGTTCTCGAAGTCCTTCACCCACTTGCCGTCCACCTTGCGCGACGCGCCCTCCACCCGGAACCAGCACGAGCCACTGCACGCGACGTTGTTCAGGCGCTCGGGCTCCTTCAGCGTGCCGTCGTTGGCCCGCAGCAGCACCGTCTCCTGCTGACCGTCACCCTGGGGCGGCTCCACCATGGAGAGCACCAGGTCCAGCCGCTCCACGCCCGACAGCTCCACCTTCGCCAGCACCGGCTCCGTCGTGCGCAGCACGAAGTGGTCCACGTCGCCCTTGGGCGAGATGAAGCCCTCGCGGTAGCCGCCGGCCGTCAGCGGCGTCGCCTTGTACAGCTCGTCGTTGGGCTCCAGCTCCGCGTTCGCGCCGGCCTCCTCCTGCGTCACGGTGAGCGTGTACGGCGTGCCCGAGTTGAACGTGCGGCGCGCCTCCTTGCCCGTCCCCGTCCAGCCGCCCTTCACCACCACGTAGACCACCCGGTCCGTCGCCCGCACGCCGATGTTGCGCAGCGACAGCGCCTCGCCCTCCTTGCCTCGCAGCGAGAACAGCGGCGCCTCGGCCGCCGACAGCACGGAGATTTCCGGCCGCACGCCCTCCACCGCGGACAGTTCGATCTTCAACGCCACCGAGGGAGGCTCGGGCGGCACGGCGGTGCCCGCGTCCGTCGCCTGCGCCACCGCCGCGCCCTGGGACTGCGGCGCCGCGGGGGGCTCTCCTCCGGCGAAGGTGCCCGTGGGGGCGGGCGGCGTGTCCAGCGGCGCCGCGCCTTCCTCCGGCGTGCCCGTGGCCGCGCCGCTCTCCGAACCCGGAGCAGGGGAGGGCGCCTCACCCTGCGCGGTGGCCGCGCCCTGCGCCACGGCGCCCTGGAGCGCCTCGGCTCCCTGGGGCGCGGCGCCCTGCGTCGGCGTGGCCCCTTGCGTGTCGTCCGGCGCGGGGACGCCCTCGCCCGGCGGAGGCGTGGGGACTGCGGCCTCGGGCAGCTCCACCCGGTACCAGTCCTCGTCGCCCGCGTGGCCCAGGAACGCCGTCACCGTCTGCCCCAGCGGCAGCGGAATCGCGTCCACCGCGCGATCATTCGGCTCGTGCTCCTCGCCGTCGTTGGGCGCGCGCATCTTCACCGTCAAGGTGTACGCCCCGCCCACGCCCTTGCGCGCGGGCGCCACGCGCACCCAGCGCTCCTTCTCCACGTAGAGGTTGGGGAAGCGCTCCGGCTTGCCGTCGCCCTCGCTGTTGATGGAGGCCAGGCGGTTCCTGTCCCGGTCATGGACCTCCAGGGTGATGTCCCCGCCGGGCAGGCCCGACACGGTGACGTCCACCACCCGGGGCGCGGAGGGCGAAAGCCGGTACCAGTCCTCGTCGGCCTTGTTGGGCTGCGCCGTCAGCTCCGCCGTCACCGTGCTGTCGCGGGTGATGTCGAGCGCCTGCTCGGGCCGCTCATTGGGCTCCTGCTCCGTGAGCGCCGCGGGCCCTGTCTCCACGGGCCCCGCGTCGGGCACCTCGGCCGGCTTGTCGTCCTTGCAGGCGACCAGCGTCGCGGCCAGCACACAAACCCACCCCCAGCGTCGCGTCACGTTCATTCTCCGCATCGTGCCGCATCACTTCCTCGCGGCGTCCGAGTGTCAAGCACCCCAACATCGCGGCGGGCGCTTTCATCCCCCCGGGCCGGGGATCCGCTGTCGCTGGATTCACCGCGAAGACTTCCAGCCAGGGACTGGAGCCGTCGACGCGGGGCGATCCAAGATGGCGCCATGAGCCGCCTCCCCCTCGCCCTGCTGCTGCTCTCGAGCGCCGCGCCCGCCGCGTCCACCGCCCCGCCGGGCTACGCCCAGGCCTCCGACTACCTGGAGCGCGAGCGCCAGCCGGAGCGCTACTCGCCCCTGCACCTGCTGGATGGACGCGACACGACGGCCTGGTGCGCCACGGGGACGCCGCCCGCCGCCGTCACCATCGGCTTCAAGGACGTGGTGACCATCGACGAGGTGCGCGTCTACACGGGCGACGGCACCGACAAGGCCGCGTACAAGGCCCACGCGCGGGCGAAGAAGCTCACCCTCACCACCGTGGATACGTCCAAGAGCCTCAAGGTGGAGGACAAGCGCGGGCTCCAGGTCGTCCCCATCAGCCCCGCCATGACGGGCAACCGCTTCACGCTGGAGGTCCCCGAGCGCTTCCCGGGCACGGCGGAGGACGGCCCCGTCTGCGTCACCGACCTCATCTTCTACTCGGGAGGCAAGGCGCTCAACGGCACGTGGCTGGCGCCCCGGCTGCGCTACGACGCGCGGCTGGCGCCCCTGCTGGGCACGTGGTTCAGCGGCCTGGAGGGCGCTCCGGACCGCTTCCTCTCGCTCTACGTGGACGGGACGTACCGCTTCGCGCACGAGCCGCTGGAGGGCGGCGAGCCCAGCGCCGTGACGGGCACGTATGCCCTGTCCGGTTCCCGACTCACGCTGGAGGTGCCCAGGCGCGGCAAGGTGACGCTGCGGCTGCAGAAGGGCGGCTCGGACGAGGCGGGCGCCACCCTGGAGCCCGAGGGGGCCCTGGCCGAGGAGTGGGGCCGCGGCTTCCGCGGCCAGCCCTAGGTCCGTCCGGCGTGCCGCCCGTCTAGAGGGCGGCCACCTTCTTCTTGGCGCTGAAGCGGCGGAAGAAGTCGATGATCTCCTTCTCCGCGACCTTCACGTCGGTGGCGTCCTGGAATTCCGACTCCAGGAAGATGCCACCGCAGGACTCGCAGGTGTCGTAGTGGAGCGGGTGCTGGCGGTCGCCGCCGTCCACGCGGACGAGGTCGACATGGCACTCGGGGCACTGGCCGGTCAACGCCTCCGCGTCCACCTTGCCTCCCTGATGCTCCAGCCCTTGGAGGTTGTTGTGGAGCAGGACCCGGTTCAGGTCCGCGACGTCGATCCAGAGCCCGCCGCAGTCTCCACACTTTCGCAACGTCTGGTCATCCCCCACGAGATCGGCCATCTCGACGTTGCAGCTGGGGCAATCCATGGGACGGTTCATTCTCCTGCAATGGGGGACACACGTCCCCAGTGGTCCGAGAATGATAGGTCGCGCGAAATTTGGGATGCAACCCACGTTGCCGCTTCTGTTGGCAACGCGCCGTCTGGGGGTCGGAAGGCCCCGTGCTCCTCAGGCCTTCGCCTTGACCCGGCGGATGTCCGCGCCCAGGGCGCGCAGCTTGCGCTCCAGCCGCTCGTAGCCGCGGTCCAGGTGATAGACGCGGCTGACGTCCGTGCGTCCCTCGGCGCGCAGGCCCGCCAGGATGAGCGAGGCGCTCGCCCGCAGGTCCGTGGCCATGACGGGCGCGCCGCTCAGATGCTTGACGCCCTTCACCACCGCGGTGTGCCCCTGGATGGTGATGTCCGCGCCCAGACGGTGCAGCTCCGGCACGTGCATGAAGCGGTTCTCGAAGATGTTTTCGCTGATGACGGATGTCCCCTGGCTCACACACATGAGGGCCATGAGCTGGGCCTGCATGTCGGTGGGGAAGCCCGGGTGCTCGGTCGTCGTGATGTTGACGGAGGTCAGGGTCCGAGGGGCCTTGCAGCGGATGCCGCCGGCCTCGGCCGTGAGGGTGCACCCGGCCTCGCGCAGCTTGTCCATGACGGCGTCCAGGTGCTCGGGGACGGCGTGCTTCACCAGGACGTTGCCGCCGGAGATGGCGGCGGCGACGAGCAGGGTGCCCGCCTCGATGCGGTCCGGGAGGATGGCGTGCTCGACGGGCCTGAGGCCCTCCACGCCCTCCACGGTGATGACGGAGGTGCCGGCGCCCTCGATGCGCGCGCCCATCTTGTTGAGCACCCGCGCCAGCTCCTCGATTTCGGGCTCGCGCGCGCAGTTCTCCATGATGGTGCGGCCCTTGGCGAGCACCGCCGCCATCAGCACGTTCTCCGTGCCGGTGACGGTGATGACGTCGAAGTTGACGGTGCCGCCCTTGAGCTGCTTGGCGCGGGCCTCCACGTAGCCCTCCGTCAGGTGGATGTCCGCGCCCAGCGCCTTGAGGCCCTTGAGGTGCTGGTCGATGGGACGCGCGCCGATGGCGCACCCGCCCGGCATGGACACCCGCGCCCGCCCGAAGCGCGCGACGAGCGGCCCCAGCACCAGCACGCTGGCGCGCATCGTCTTGACCAGGTCGTACGGCGCCTCCGGGGTGATGTGGCCGTTGACGCCCACCTCGCAGACGTCCTTCTTGCGCGCGGTGAGCCGCTCCGCGCCGCAGCCCATGGTGCGCAGCACCTTGAGCATGGTGGCGACGTCGGCCAGGTCCGGCACGTTGCGGAAGGTGGAGGTGCCGTCCGCCAGGAGCGCGGAGGCGAGGATGGGCAGCGCCGCGTTCTTCGCGCCCGAGACGACGACCTCGCCGTGCAGCTCCGCGCCGCCCTTCATCACGATCTTGTCCATGTTGCTTCCGGCCCTCAGCCCTGTGGCCCGCTGACCGCGGGCTGTGTCCCAAATGCCATGCGCTCCCGCCGCTCGAGGTCCTTCTCCACGCGCGCGTCCTCGTAACCGGCCGCGCGCAGGAGCTCCAGGACGGCGGGGCCCTGCGTCTCCCCCATCTCCAGTGCAAGCAGTCCGCCAGGCTCCAACCACTTCCGGGCCTCGCTGACCACGCGCTGGAGGGCAACCAGCCCGTCGGGCCCTCCGTCCAGGGCCAGCCGGGGCTCGCGCCGCACCTCGGCGGACAGCCCGGCAATCTCCTCCGACGCGATGTAGGGCGGGTTGGACACGACGACGTGGAAGCGGGCGTCGGCGGGCAGCGGGGAGAACAGGTCCCCCTGGAGCACCGTCACGCGCTCGGAGACCTTGAGTGCCTCCGCGTTCTCGCGCGCCAGCGCGCACGCGTCCGGCGACAGGTCCGTGGCCGTCACGGACAGCAGGGGCCGCTCGGCCGCGAGGCTGATGGCGATGCAGCCGGAGCCCGTGCACACGTCCAGCGCGCGCGCGGGCGCGTCCTTGGGCAGCCTGCGCAGGGCGGCCTCCACCAGGAGCTCCGTCTCCGGGCGGGGGATGAGCACGCGCGCGTCCACCTTGTAGGCGCGGTTGTAGAACTCGCGCGTCCCGGTGAGGTACTGCGTGGGCTCACCCGACAGGCGCCGGGCGATGAGCGCCTTGTAGGTGGCCAGCTCGTCCTTGGAGAGCGGGCGGTCCAGGTCCACGTACAGCCGCACGCGCCCGGTCTTCAGCACGTGCGACAGGAGGATTTCCGCGGTGAGTCGCGGCGCGTCCACCTGCCGCTTCTCGAAGTGCTGCGTCGTCCAGGTGAGGACCTTGCGGATGGTCCAGGTCTCGCTGCTCATGCTTCGGGCTGTGGCCTCGGACCGCCGCCCGTCTGCGCCTTGAGGGCCTCGGCCTGGTAGAAGGTCCGGCAGGCGGTGATGATGTCCTCGATGTCGCCCATCATCACGGCCGGCAGGTTGTGAACCGTCAGACCGATGCGGTGGTCCGTCAGCCGGTCCTGCGGGAAGTTGTACGTGCGGATCTTCTCGCTGCGGTCGCCCGTGCCCACCTGCGAGCGGCGGGTGGAGTCGCGCTCGGAGCGGATGCGCTCCTGCTCGATTTCGTAGATCTTCGCGCGCAGCATGCGAAGGGCCATGTTGTAGTTCTTCAGCTGGCTCTTCTCCTGCTGGCACTTCACCACGATGCCCGTGGGCCGGTGCGTCAGGCGCACCGCGGAGTCCGTGGTGTTGACGCTCTGGCCGCCGGAGCCCGTGGAGCGCATGGCCTGCCGGTCGATGTCCGCCTCGTTGATCTTCACGTCCACCTCCTCGGCCTCGGGCATGACGGCCACGGTGATGGTGGAGGTGTGGATGCGGCCCTGCGTCTCGGTGGCCGGCACTCGCTGGACGCGGTGCACGCCGGACTCGTACTTGAGGCTGCTGAAGACGGCGTCGCCCGACAGCGTCACGGTGGCGTCCTTCACGCCGCCCGCGTTGCCGGGGCTCATGTCGATGATGTCCGACTTCCAGCCGCGCGTGTCCGCGTACCGGAGGTACATCTGCATGACCTCCTCGGCGAACAGCGCCGCCTCGTCGCCGCCCGCGCCCGCGCGAATCTCCAGGATGACGTTCTTGTCGTCATTGGGGTCCTTGGGCAAGAGCAGCACCTTGAGGCTGGCCTCGAGCGCGTCGCGCTGTTCCTTGAGGCCGGGCAGGGCCTCGCGCGCGTAGGTCTTCTCGTCGGCGCTGCCGGCGTCGAGCCAGGCTTCGACCTCCTTGAGGTCCGCGAGCACCTGGCGGTACGTCCGGAACGTCTCCACCAGCTTCTCCAGGCCCGCACGCTCCTTGGAGACCTTCTGGAGCCTCGCCGAATCGGCGAGCACGTCCGGGTTGGACAGGTCCGCGGTGAGGCGCTCGAACCGGCGCTCGACGTCTTCGAGTTTGTCAATCATCGTCGTTCCAGGGGGTATTGCCCCTTTGTCCGGCTGCTGGCAAGGGAGGACGGAGTCAAGAAATTCCTTGGCCGCTCGGGCGGTAGCATGAAAGAAGGGCCGCCCTCACCGCCGAGCCTCGTGCCCGAGCGGTCGGTCTCACATCACCTACACGGAGTCCTTCCATGCCCGCCCAGAAGGGAAATCGTTCCAAGAAGAAGGTCGCCAACCGCGCCAAGGGCCGGAAGGCCCAGCTGAAGCGCCGCCGCAGCCGCGCCAAGAAGGGCCAGTCCAACAACAAGGTCTGACGCGCCGGTTACTCCCTCCCGCCCGTCGCGGGGGAGGGAGTCGGCCCGGCCCACGGCTCCAGCTCGGGGAGCATCTTCCCCAGGGAGCGTGAGCTTTCGGCCAGAAGTCGCAGCACCTCCTCGGCCGCCGGCCCCGTCACGGGCACCGGCTGGAAGGGGAGCTCCGGGAAGCGGTCCGTGCGCAGCGGCAGCACCTCGCTCTTGAGGTAGCCCTCCGGTCCGAAGGTCCCCTTCCACAACGCGCTGCGCTTGTCGCGCGGGTTCCAGTTGCCCCCGAAGACGAAGTTGCCCAGCGAGTACACCACGGGCCTGCCCTGGAAGAGCTCCATGCCCTGGAGCACGTGGGGGTGGCTGCCCAGCACGCCCGAGGCGCCCGCGTCGATGGCGGCGTGCGCCAGGCGGACCTGGTAGGGCTCCAGCACCTGGGTGCCCTCGCGGCCCCAGTGGAAGTAGGGCAGCACGACGTCCGCCTGGGCCTTCGCCAGGGCGATGTCCTCGCGCAGCATCCGCTCCATCACGTCCACGTCGGAGAAGTGGCCCGCGACGCCCGGTGTGGTCTCGGTGGCGTAGACCTCTGGCGGCTCGATGTTGCGCTCGCCCAGGAAGAAGTAGCCCAGCAGCGCCACCCGCAGGCCGCCCACGGTGACGATGGCGGGACGGCGCGCCTCGGCCAGGGTGCGCCCGGC
The DNA here is from genome assembly GCF_006518215.1 of Myxococcus sp. AB025B. Classification (NCBI taxonomy): domain Bacteria; kingdom Pseudomonadati; phylum Myxococcota; class Myxococcia; order Myxococcales; family Myxococcaceae; genus Myxococcus; species Myxococcus sp. AB025B. The sequence continues at coordinate 378 of NZ_SRLW01000203.1, read as the reverse complement.
GCCGAAGTAGGGGATGCGCGCGGCCTCCAGTGTCGCCAGGGTGTCGAGCAGCCCCTGGGCGCCGTAGTCCATCAGGTGGTTGTTGGCCAGGCTGACCACGTCCACGCCGCCCGCGGTGAGCGCGCCCACCAGCTCTGGACGGGCCCGGAAGTTGAAGTTCTTGGGCAGCTTCTCGCCCCCTTCGGTGAAGGGGCACTCCAGGTTGATGACGAAGAGGTCCGCCGCGTCACCCAGGGCGCGGACCTCCTTGAAGCCGTAGGCCAGGAGCTCCTCCCGGGAGCGGCCCTTGGCCAGCTCGTCGTCGAAGAACTTCTGGTGGTTGTGGCCGAGCGTCACGTCCCCGCCGAACAGGAGGGTGATGGGCTGGGGGACGGCGGG
>NZ_SRLW01000202.1:0-18555 GCF_006518215.1 Myxococcus sp. AB025B | reverse complement strand
GGGTGGGGCTCGGGGGTATCCACTAGGACGGGAGCAATGGCTTGCATTGCCAACAGTCGTGACGCGGCCGAGCTTGACTGGGATTGCCAACAAGCTTGCGTGGCTGGGATTGAATCGGGTGGAGCGGATGGGCTTTGCTGCCCCGCATGATCATCGCCATCCCCCGTGAAACGGCGCCGGGCGAAAGGCGGGTCGCGCTCGTGGCGGAGAGCGTGAAACGCCTCGTCGGCAGGAAGCACGAAGTGGTGGTCGAGAGCGGTGCGGGCCTGGGCGCGGAGTGCTCCGACGAGGAGCTCCACGCGGCGGGCGCTCGCATCGAGCCGAGCACCGACGCGCTGTATGCGAAAGCGGAGGTGCTGCTCAAGGTCCAGCCGCCGGATGACGCGGAGGTGGAGCGGCTGCGGCCGGACTCGGTGCTGGTGAGCCTGGCCTATCCGCTGGCGAATCCGGCGCTGGCCAGGGCGCTGGCGAAGCGGCGGGTGACGCTGCTGGCGGCGGACATGGTGCCGCGCACGACGCTGGCGCAGATGATGGATGTGCTCAGCTCGCAGGCGACCATCGCGGGGTACCGCGCGGTGGTGCTCGCGGCGGAGGCGCTGCCCCGGCTGTTCCCCATGTTGATGACCGCCGCGGGCACCATTCCTCCCGCGAAGGTGCTGGTGCTGGGGGCGGGCGTCGCCGGCTTGCAGGCCATCGCCACGGCGCGCCGGCTGGGCGCGGTGGTGGAGGCGTACGACGTGCGCAAGGTGGTGAAGGAGCAGGTGGAGAGCCTGGGCGCGCGCTTCGTGAACATCGACATCGAGGACGCCGCGGGCTCGGGCGGCTACGCGAAGGAGCTGGGCGAGGAGGCCCGACGCAAGCAGGCGGAGGTGCTCGCCCAGCACGTGGCGAAGTCGGACGCGGTCATCACCACGGCGCAGATTCCCGGACGGCGCGCGCCGGTGCTGCTGCCCGCGGACATGGTGCGGCGGATGAAGAGCGGCTCGGTGGTGGTGGACATCGCCGCGGAGCAGGGCGGCAACTGCGAGCTGACGCGGGTGGGGGAGCGCTATCGCACGGACTTCGGCGTCACCATCGTCGGTGAGCGGAACCTGCCCAGCCAGCTCTCCGTGCATGCCAGCGCCATGTACTCGCGCAACATGGAGAAGCTGCTCGCGCACGTCACCGACAAGGACAACGTGCTGAAGCTGGAGGTCTCGGATGAAATCGTGAAGGGCATGCTCATCACTCGCGGCGGCGAGGTGGTCCACCCCGCCGTGGCGGATGTGGCGATGAGGGAGGGCTGACATGTCATTGACGCTGATCTTCGGCCTGTATGTCTTCTTCCTGGCGGCCTTCACCGGCTACCAGGTCATCTCCAAGGTCCCGCACCTGCTGCACACGCCGCTGATGGCCTTCACCAACGCCATCTCCGGCATCTCCCTGGTGGGCTCGTTGCTGGCGGCCGGCGGGCACTACGGCACGGTGTCCACGGTGCTCGGCGCGGTGGCGGTGCTGGCGGCCACCATCAACGTGGTGGGCGGCTTCCTCATCACCGACCGCATGCTGCGCATGTTCAAGAAGAAGGGCGGCGCGCGATGACCCTCTCGCTCACCGAGACGTTCGTCCAGTTGCTGTACCTGCTCGCCTCCATCCTCTTCGTGATGGGCCTGAAGGATTTGGGCGACGCGCAGACGGCCCGGCGGGGCGTGTTCCTGGCGGAAGTGGGCATGGTGGCCGCGGTGGCCGGCACGCTGCTGTACGGCGTGGGCGTGACGCACGTCATCGTGCGCTGGGAGTGGATTGTCGCGGCGCTGCTCATCGGCTCGGCGGTGGGCACGGGCATGGGCCTGTGGATTCCCATGACGAAGATGCCCGAGCGCATCGCGCTCTCGCATGCCTTCGGTGGACTCGCGGTGGGACTGGTGGGCGTCGTCGAGTACCTCCAGCACGGCGGCCCCCAGATGACCACGCTCCAGATCTCGGCCACGGGTCTGGAGGTGGCGCTCGGCGCACTGACCTTCACCGGGAGCTTGATGGCGTTCGGCAAGCTGCAGGGCTTCATCACCGGGCGGCCCGTCACCTATCCGGGGCAGAACCTCTCCAACCTGCTGATGATTCTGGGCACGCTGGGGCTGATTGGCCTGCTCGTGTATTCGCCGGGCTCGGCGTGGGCTTTCTATCTGGTGGCCGCCCTGGGCGTGCTGCTGGGCGTGTTGCTGGTGCTGCCCATCGGCGGCGCGGACATGCCGGTGGTCATCTGCTTGCTCAACTCGTACGCGGGCCTCGCGGCGGCGGCCACGGGCTTCGCGCTGGGCAACAACGTGCTCATCATCTGCGGCGCGCTGGACGGCTTCTCCGGCTTCCTGTTGGGCATGATGATGTCCAAGGCGATGAACCGCTCGTTCTCCAACGTGCTCTTCGGCGCGTTCGGCGCGGTGCCGGAGGCGAAGGCCGTGACGGAGGGCGCCCAGCCCTCGGGCCCCGCGCCCAACGTGGGCAGCGTGGAGGAGGCCGCGGAGGTGCTGCGCGCCGCGCGCTCCGTCATCGTCGTGCCGGGCTATGGCATGGCCGTGTCGCAGGCGCAGCACGCGGTGCGGGACCTGGCCAACGTCCTCCAGGCCAACGGCTGTGACGTGCGCTACGCCATCCACCCGGTGGCGGGCCGCATGCCGGGCCACATGAACGTGCTCCTGGCGGAAGCCAACGTGCCGTACGACCACCTGTTCGACCTGGACGTCATCAACGACGACTTCACCGCCACGGACGTCGCGCTGGTGGTGGGCGCCAACGACGTCGTCAACCCGGCTGCGCGCAGCAACCAGAGCAGCCCCATCTACGGCATGCCCATCCTCTCCGCGGACCTGGCGAAGACGTGTGTCGTGCTCAAGCGCTCGCTCAACGCGGGCTTCGCCGGCATCGAGAACGAGCTCTTCGTCCGCTCCAACACGATGATGGTGCTGGGGGACGCGAAGAAGACGCTGATGCAGTTCACCTCCGCGCTCAAGGAGTAGCTGGAAAGGGGACATGCCCCTTCCGCGCGAAGCGACCTCGGACGACGCCGCGCTCCTCGCCCGCCTGCTGCGCGAGTCGTTCGAGGAGTACCGGGGGCGGCTGGAGCCACCCTCCAGCGCCCACGGCAAGACGGAGGCGGCGGTCCGCCGAGAGCTGAAGGACCACCACGTCTGGTATGGCCGGCTGGGCTACCAGCTCCTCTCCCAAGGCACCCACCCCGGCTTCCCCGTGCCTACCTTCCTCGTCCTGGAGAAGCACCTCTGGGTCGAGTGAGACTGGAGGTCTTCCGCCGCATGCGTGGGGAGATGTGCGGTGGTGTGTCTCGTGATTCGGCGTGAGAATGGAGATTTCCGCCCCATCTCCTTCTTGAGTGTGGACCCTGGCCACCTTCGCGCAGAGACTCCCCGTTGACGAAATCGCGCGTCGGCATTCCATTGTTGGGGTTCTGATGGCGTCGGGGCGTGGTGGAAGCAAGGAGCTGGCGAATGATCGGCGATTCACGGGACGGTAAGTCCCAGCCGGATGAAGCAACCGCGGGCCCCCACGAGCCAGACGGCGGAGGCACCCCTGTGTTCGGCGGGGTGTCCGAGGCGGAGCTCGACGTCTTCGTCAACAAGCTGCGCACGGACAAGAACCCCCGCGTGGCGGCGGCCAACGCGCGCGCCCGCAACGACGTGAACGAGGAGCGGCTGCACAAGGGTGTGCGTCGCTCGCTCGTGTCCTCCGTGCTGGTGGAGGAGGACCCCACGCCCACGCCGCCCATCGCGGCGAACCACGCCTGGTTCCTCGCCCTGGGCGCCCAGCCCTCGGGCCCCTTCGACGCGGAGGCCCTCAAGGAGCCCTGGGCGCGCGGCGAGCTGCGGCCGGAGACGCTGTGCTGGCGCGCGGGCTTCCAGGCCTGGGTGCCGGTGAGCCAGGTGCCGGAGCTGGTCGAAGCGCTGATGCCGGCGACGCAGGAGCTCAGCGCGGCCCTGGACGCCGCCCTGACGGAGCTGCCAGGCTCGCCTGGGCTCGCGGCCGTGAGCGAGGCGGATGTCTCGGGCATTCCCTCGTGGGCCGTCGTGGCGTCACCCTCCGCGCCGAGTGCTCCCGCTCCCGCCGCTTCGGTGCCGGTGGACCCGGTGGGCGCCCACTCGGTGCTGGCCGAGGTGACGGCCGCCACCGAGCAGGTCGAGGCGAAGTGGAGGCTGGGTGGCTGGTGGTTCACGCTGGCCGGCGGCGTCGCCGGAGGCGTCACCGTGGCCATCGTCATGGGCCTGTTCGGCTCGGGTGTCGGGGCCTCGCAGCTGCTGTCGCGCTTCAACCTGCCCGCGTTCATGAAGTCCGAGCCGCCCGCGGCGCCCGCTCCGGCCCCGCTGGCTCCGGCCGCGCCCGCCGTGACTCCGGCTCCGATGGCACCGGTGCCGACCGAGCTCTCCGTGGCGCCCGTCCTCGTCGAGACGCCTCGCGAAGTCGCGGCGAAGCCTCCCGCGCCCGCCGTGGCCGACGCGCTCCCGCGCTCGGCGGTGGGTGCGCCCGGCGGTGGCGCCGTGATTCCAGCCGGAGGCGCCGTCGCGACGTCGAGCGCGCCCTCGCGTCCCTCGCTCACGGGAGTCGTCACCGTGGAGCGGGGTGGCTCGGTGCCCGTGGTGCCCGCGTCGGGTGGCGGGCTCGCGGCAGAGGTGAGCGGCATCTCTCGCACGTCGCGCCAGGAGCGGGACATGGAGTCCGCGCCGCCCGTGTCGCCGAGCTCCCGCGCCGCCGACGTGAAGCTGTCCTCCCGGTCCACCGCGCCCGCGCCCACGCCCGCCGAGGCGCCCGCGGCGGCGGAGGATGACTTCGGGGACCTGGAGAGCGACCTGGGACCGGACGCGGCCTATGCGCGCGAGCTGTCGGGCCCGGCGTCGGGGCCGCGCAAGCGTGAGCCGCCGCCGTCCGTCTACATTCCGCCGGTGGCGCCCATCCAGAACCCGCGCCTGTCGCTCACCCAGTCGGATGTCTTCGAGGTCGTGCTCGCCAAGAAGAGCGAGGTCACCGCGTGCGCGAACGTGAAGCCGCGCCCGGTGGACGAGGGCACGCGCGTCGTCGTGCGCTGGTCCATCCTCCCCAGCGGCGAGGTGTCCGAGGTCGTCACCGAGACGGCGTCACTGCGGGGCACGTCGTTCGCTCGCTGCATCGAGGCCAAGGTCCGTGCGTGGGACTTCCCCAGGCACCAGGAGCAGGGGGGGGCCGTGCGGTTCCCGTTCGTGTTCTGAAAGCCCACCGACAGGAGAGCGCCCATGCCTGCCTACGTCGTCGTCGAAATCGCGGTGCATGACGTGCAGACGTATGAGCGCTACCGGCAGCTGGCGCCGCCCTCCATCGCCCGGTACGGCGGGCGCTACCTGGTCCGGGGTGGGGCGACGGAGGCGCTCGAGGGGACGTGGCAGCCGCCGCGCTTCGTCATCCTCGAGTTCCCCAACGTCGAGCAGGCCCGCTCCTGGTGGTCCTCGCCCGAGTACGCCGCCGCGAAGGCGCTGCGCCACGCGAGCGCCCACACGATGATGTTGTTGATGGATGGCCTGCCGCGCGACGAGGGCCTCCCCGTGGTCGCCGGCGTCTCCACGCTGGCGCCCTGAGCGGGCCCTTGCGCCGAATCGGAGTAGCCTCCACGCCCGAGCCCGTCCCGCGCGTCGTCCCGGCGCGAGCGGAGCGGTGCGAACTGGAGCGTCATGTCCGCCGAGCCTGTCCTGCGTCGTGGGCTTCTTGCCCTCGCTCTCACCGCCTGTCTGTCCTGGGCTTGTGATGACGGAGACCCCGTCGTCGAGGAGGACATCCTCGCGCGCCTGTCCGCCATCCCCGGCCTGACGGTGCGCGAGGAGGCCCTGGACGCGCAGTTCCCCGCGTCGGCCCGCTTCTTCGTCATGGAGTTCGAGCAGCCCGCGGACCACACCCGCCCGGACGGCCCGCGCTTCCGCCAGCGCATGACGCTGCTGCATGTCTCCAGCGACCGCCCCATGGTGCTCTACGCGGGCGGCTACTTCGTCTCGCTCCAGGCCTCGCGGCGCGAACCCACGCAGCTGCTCGACGCCAACCAGCTCTCGCTGGAGCACCGCTTCTTCGGCCCCAGCCGCCCGTCGCCCGCGGACTGGAGCCTGCTCACCATCAAGCAGTCCGCGGATGACTTCCACCGCGTCGTCCAGGCCTTCAAGCCGCTGTATCCCCGGAAGTGGATCTCCACCGGCGCCAGCAAGGGGGGCGAGACGATGGTGTTCTTCCGGCGCTTCTACCCGGACGACGTGGACGGGACGGTGGCGTACGTGGCGCCGCTCGCCCGCTACGACGACGCGCGCTTCGTCGCCTTCCAGGAGTCCGTCGGCACCGCGGAGTGCCGTGAGCGATTGAAGGCCTTCCAGCGCGCGGCCCTCGGCCGGCGCGAGGCGATGCTGGCGCTGATGGAGACGCGCGCCCGGGAGCGGCAGCTCGCCTTCACGCACCTGGGCCTGGAGCGCGCCTTCGAGCACGCCCTCATCGAGCACTATTTCTACTTCTGGCAGTACGACAGCCTCTCGCGCTGCGACACCGTGCCCCCGGCGACCGGCAGCGACACCGCGCTCATGGACGAGCTGGACGGGCGCGTGGGGCTCGCCTTCTTCTCCGACGCGGACGTGGACGCCTACGGGCCCTACTATTACCAGGCCGCCGCGGAGCTGGGTTTCCCCCGGCCCTTCGAGTCACACCTGGCGGACCTGCTGCGCTTCCCGGGCACCGACGTGCCGGCGTCGTACCTGCCCCAGGGCGTGACGGCCACCTTCGTGGAGAACGCCATGCCGGACATCCAGGACTGGGTCTCTCGCGAGGGTGAGCGCTTGATGTTCATCTACGGCGGGCAGGACCCGTGGACGGCGGCGGCCTACGCGCTGGGCGGCGCGCGCGAGTCCGCGCTGTACTCGGTGGCCTCCGGCAACCACGGCGCGCGCATCTCCCAGCTGCCCGTCGCCGAACGCGACGAGGCCCAGGCACTCCTTCGCCAGTGGGCTGGCGCGGAGTCCCGGGCCTCGGGACTGCAATCTCAATCCTGGCGACTGGAGCCGGAGGGCGAGGAGTTCGGTCCCCGTCCTCCCGGCTCGCGTCAGCGCTAGTTCACGCCGACGGCGGTCCAGCTCTCCTTCACCTTCGCCACCTCGGTGGAGTCCGCGCCGTACAGGTCCGTGGCCGCCTGGACGGTGGCGGCGCGGGCCTGGGCGAACGTGGTGTTCGGCGTCATGTAGTGGGCCAGGGCGCGGTAGTAGATCTTCAGGCCCTTGTCCATGCCGATGCCGTCCTTGACCTCGATCTGCGAGGTGCGGTTCGTGCCGCCGTTGGCCAGCAGGTAGAACGCGTTGTTCGCGATGCCGCTGGAGCCGTGGACCTCCGTCTGCTTCGGGTAGTCCTTGTAGTTGTCGATGGAGTAGTTGTCCCGCTTCGGGTCGTCCATGTAGCGCAGGCCGTCCTCGGAGTCGCCGTTCGTCGGCGTCCAGGCCGTCTCGCCCACCGTCCAGTTGAACTTCACGGCCGGGTTCTTCGTGGACGCGTACCACTCCACGCCCGCGCCCATGATGTCGCTGAACGCCTCGTTCAGACCACCGGACTCGTTGCGGTAGATGAGGCCGGCGGTGCGCTCCGTCAGGCCGTGGGCGATCTCGTGGCCGGCGATGTCCAGCGCGGTGAGCGGGCCGGACGTCTTGCCGTCGCCGTCGCCGTAGCTCATCTTCGTGCCGTCCCAGAACGCGTTCACGTAGTTGGTGCGCACGTGGACGAAGGAGTTGAGCGCCTCGCCCGCGCCGTCGATGGAGTCACGGCCGAGGACCTCCTTGAGGAAGTCGTACGTCATCGCCGCGCCGTAGTGCGCGTCCACGCCCGCCTTGGTGCGCTGGCCGTCGGTGGCCTCGCCCCAGACGTCGTTGTCGTCCGTCAGCTGCGTCTTGCCCGACGCCGTCGACTTGTTCATCGCGTCGTAGGTGTTCACGCCCTTGCCGCGCGTGCTGTCCTCGAGCGTGTACGTCCCGTCCGGCTGCTGCTTGGTGTCCAGCGCCACCTTGCCGCTGTACAGCGACGTGTCGTCCGCCTTGCTGCCGGGCTCGGGGGGCACTTCCTTCGGGGTGATGCTGATGCCCCAGCCGTTGAGCGTGCCCGTGTCGCGCTTGGCCTTGTCCTCGACCGTCAGCGTCCACTCGCCCTTGGCCGACTCACCGGCGAAGTCGCTCAGGTCGAACGTGCCCTTCACGTCGTCCGCGCTGCCACCGGCGCGGTTGTGCACCACCGCGCTCTTGCCCGAGGGGCTGGTCAGCGTGACCTTCAGGTCGCCCTTGAACGTGTGGGCGATGTCCAGGTCCAGCTTCAGGCTCTCGATGGTGCCGTCCTGGTCCACCTTGACCTTGGACGTCACGGTGCTGTTGTCGGCGATCTCCGCCTTGGTGGTGTTCGTCGCGGAGATCTGCCCGGCCGACACGCCCGCCTTCGGCAGGCCCTTGTTGGAGCCGTAGAAGCCGCCGATCTCGTTGTACGACTCGAAGATCTTCCCGGTGTTCGCATCCACCAGGTAGTTCATCTTGCGGGGGCGGTCCTGGCCCTCGATCTGCGACATCTGCACGCGGTAGGCGGAGTGATACTCACCGGCCTTGTCCTGGTAGATGACGCGCTCGGCGTGCGGCTGCTTGTCCGGCTTCGCGCCGAACTCCTTGCGCGCGATGTCGATGGCGGACTGGGTGTTCAGCTTGGGCAGCTCCTTGCCCAGGCCCTCGGGGACCACGGACTGCTCGCCGGTGACGCTCGTCACCTTGCCGTCCTTGTCCAGGTGCGTGATGACCTGCTCGCCGAAGACCTTCACGCCCTCGTGAACGCGGTCCAGACGCACGTGCGTCATGCCCAGCGCGTCCTTCTCCACGTTGGCGGCCGCGAACGCGGGCTGTTGCGCCATCAGCGTCTGCGCGCCCTTGAGCGGGTTGAGGTGGCTGAGCGAGGTCTGCACGGCCTTCTGCGCCTCGGGGCTCTGCAGCGCCAGGCGGCCCGGGCCGGCGGGGACCTGCGTCAGCGTCTTCTCCGCGCGGGCCAGGTCCGTCGTGCGCGCCGCGGGGCCGAAGCCGTCCTTGGTCTGCAGCGGGGTGCTGGCCGCCTTCGCGGTGTTCTTGGGCTGGGTCTCGGTGGTCGCGGGGCGAACGCTGACGGGCTTGGTGTCGACTCGGCGGATGGTCATTTCAAAGCTCATTCACAGCGGGGGATGCGAGAATTGTCGCACCCACGTCACATGGAGTTGCCGCCCACCCTGCTGCGACGCGCCATTTCGGGTTTGTCGGCTTGTTTCAGCCCGTGTTTCAGTGTTTTCAAGCAGTTTTGAGGACACGGAGTGTTGGCCGTCACTCTGGGGGTATGAGCCCACCCGGGCGGGTTTCCGGACCGCGAAGCCGAATTAACCGTGAATTATCCCAGGATTTTTCCAGCCTCACCGGCATGGAAAGGGGTTCTTCCGGGGCTTCGGGGTGGATCAGGGCCCGCCGAAGAAGGACGCCTCGAGCACGCGCACGAAGAGGTTGCAGGCGGCGTGGAAGAGGGCGGCGCCGACGACGGTGCCGGTGCGCTCGCGCATCCAGCCGAACAGCAGGGCGGGGAAGAAGACCGACAGCCGCCAGGTCTGGAAGATGGCCAGGTGGCCCAGGGCGAAGAGCAGGGCGGTCACCCAGAAGGCGGGCCCCAGCCGGGCGCCGAGGAACTTGCGGCCCTGGGGCCAGGCGTCGCGCAGGCGCGCCTGCAGGTAGCCCCGGTAGAAGAACTCCTCGGGCAGGGCCACGACGAAGAGCTGATCCACCACCCACTCGCCGAAGCGCGGTGGCAGCCGGAGGCGGAAGTGGACCTCGCCGCCCAGGGGCGTGAGGTGTCGCGCGAGTGACTCGGGCAGGTGGGGCAGCACCTCCACGAAGCCGGCGAACGCGAGGAAGAACAGCGGGCCCACCAGCGCTGAGACCTTGAGGAACAACACCAGGTCTTCGCGCCACGCGCGGGCGGACAGGCCGTAGTCGCGGTAGTCCTCGTCCCGCCAGCGCATGGGGATGAGGGGCAGGTAGAGGAAGCCCACCGTGGCCACCAGCTTGGGGATGCTGGTGCCGCCGAAGGCGAGGAACGAGGCGATGATGCCCGCGAAGCCCAGGGCCCACAGGCCCACGGCTTCCTGCACGGCGCTGGGGCGCCAGTAAGTCGCCACCGACTGCTGGGTCATGGTCCGTCCGCGGAGGCGAGCGTCACCTTCACCTCGCCCATGGGCAGCACCCTGCAGCCGCGCCGGGTGCGCTGCACCACCACCGCCACCAGCCTGCCGTCCCCGTCGAACACGGGGCTGCCGGGCGGAAGGGCGAGGGGCACGTCATAGAAGGGCGCCGGCGCGCGCGACACCTGGGCCGCCGTCGGCTTCGAGGGACGGCCCCGGGTGCCGGGCACCACGCCCACCACCCAGCGGCCCTCCAGGCTGTCGCCGTCCTTGAGCAGCCGCACCGCCACCGCGGGGTACGCGCCATCCGGCGCCGCGACGACGGCGACCTTCAGCGCGCCGTTGGCGAGCAGGACGCGCGCCGGCAGGGCCTGGCCCGCGTGCTCCACGGTGGCGACCTGGAGGCCGACATACTCCTCGCCCACGGGCTCCACGGAGGTGAGAACCTGCCCAGCGGCGCCCACGATGACGCCGTGGCCGGTGCGCTGGGGGCCGGTGACCTTCACCACGGAGCGGGTGTGCTGCTCCAGCACGCGCTGGAGGTCCGCGCGTGAGGGGCGCGCCTTGTCCGCCGCGAGGGCGGGCAGGGCGAGGAGACACAGTGAGAGGACGAGCGGGGACAGGCGGGACATCGGCGCGCCAGGCAGCCTATCACCGCCCGGCGCGCAGCGCGGTGAGGAAGCGCTCGGCGCTCTGGGTGTTGAGCACGTCCTGCTTGCGGGCCCAGCCCCTCCGGGCGGTGGCGACCCCGAAGGCCAGGTTGGCCAGGTCCTCGCGGCGGTGCGCGTCGCAGCTCACCACCAGCTTCACGCCCAGCTGCACCGCCTTGCGGACATACTCGGCCTTGATGTCCAGCCGCGCGGGCTTGCCGTTGATCTCCACCGCGACGCCGCGCCGGGCGGCGTGCTCGAGCACCTCGTCCATGCGCAGGGGATAGGGCTCGCGGCTCTGGAGCAGCCGGCCGGTGGGGTGCCCGAGGATGTGCAGGTGCGGATTGTCCAGCGCGGTGAGGACCCGCTTCGTCATCTGGTCCTCGTCCATGGAGTGGCGCACGTGGATGGAGGCGATGACCACCTCCAGCTTCTCGAGCACCTTGTCGTCGTAGTCGAGCGCGCCGGACTCGAGGATGTCCACCTCGATGCCCTTGAGCAGGCGCACGCCGGGGACGGCGGCGTTGACGCGGTCGATCTCCTCCCACTGCCGCTCCAGCGCCTCCACCTTGAGGCCGCCCGCGTAGATGGCCGCCTCGCTGTGCTCGGTAATCGTGAGGTACTTCAGCCCCAGGGCCTTGGCCGCGAGCGCCATCTCCTCGAGCGTGTTGCGGCCGTCGGACCAGGTGGAGTGGGCGTGCACGGCGCCTTGCAGGTCCTCCATCGTCACCAGGTCCGTGGGCAGCTTTCCGGCGCGCGCGGCCTCCACCTCGCCGTTGTCCTCGCGCAGCTCCGGCGGGACGAACTGCATGTCGAGCAGCGCGTAGAGCGCAGCCTCGTCCGCGACGGGCAGCTTGGTGCCGTCGTCGCGGTGCACGCCCCACTCGGAGATCTTCATGCCGCGCTCGTGGCCCAGGTTGCGCAGGCGGATGTGGTGGGCCTTGGAGCCGGTGAAGTGGTGCAGGGCGGTGGCGAAGTCCTCGTCGGGGAGCACGCGCAGGTCCACCTGGAGGTCGCCGGCCTCCATGCGCACGGAGCACTTGCTGTCGCCCTTGCCAATCAAGGTGGCCACGCCGGGCGAGGTCGCGAGCGCGTCCAGCACGGGGCCGGCCTCCGCGGCGGAGGCGATGATGTCCACGTCCGCCACCGTCTCGGCGCGGCGGCGCACGCTGCCGCCCAGGCTGGCGCGGATGACCCCGGGGGAGGCTCGCACGCGCGCCAGGAGCGCCTCCGCGATGGGGAGCACGTCGCCCAGGAGCTTCCGCTCTCCGCGAGCGCGGCGGTACAGGGTGATGCCCTCGAGGATCTTCGCCTGGCTCTTCTCGCCGAAGCCCTTGAGCTGCTTCACGCGCCCCTCGCGGCAGGCCTGCTCCAGCTCCTCGACGCTCCCGATGCCCAGCTCCTTCCAGAGGGTCGCGACCTTGCGCGGGCCGATGTCCGGCAGCTTCATCAGCTCCAGGAGACCGGGAGGGAACTTCGCCCGCAGCTCCTCGAAGTAGGTCATCCGTCCGGTGGTCACCAGCTCGGTGATCTTCTCGGCGAGCGCGGGGCCGATGCCCGGCAGGCTCTCCAGGCGGCCCTCGGCGACGAGGACCCCCAGCTCCTGGGTGAGGCCGAGGATGCGGTCGGCCCCCATGTCGTAGGCACGGGAGCGGAAGCCGTTCTCGCCCTGGAGCTGGAGCAGCAGGGAGATGTCCCGGAGGACCTGGGCAACGGTGGCTTTGTCGACGATGGGCGGGGTCACGTCAGAGGTCACCTGGAAGAAGGTAATGCCCGGGGAACGGGGGTGCAGCTTGCTTCTCGTTGTGGGAAAAGGGCGGCGATGACGAAGATCAAGCTCGGACCGGCGGACTTCGCCGAGAGGGAAATGCGCGGCTACGAAGTCGGCAAGCGCAATGTCTGCATCGCGAAGATTCACGGCCGTTACAAGGGCCTTGATGACTGGTGCAACCACGCGGGCTGTTTGCTGTCGGGCGGACGCATCGAGGACAACATGGTGGTCTGCCCCTGCCATGAGGTCGGCTTCGACATGGACACGGGGAGGAACGAGACCTCGCCCGGGGTCTGTGACGACCAGCCGACAGTGAGCGTCGAGGTCCAGGACGGCGCCCTCGTCGTCGAGCTTCCCGACAACACCTGACGTGCCCCCGGCACCGGAGTCACCTCCTCATGGCACACGACGACCATGACCACGGCGGCACGCCGCCCTCGCATCGGCACGAGCACCGCCACGAACATCCCCACACCCATGAGGATGGCGTGGTGCATTCCCATGAACACGCGCATGAGCATGAACACGCGCATGAGCATGGGAAGGACCCCGCGCATGACCACCGACACGGTCATGACCCCGCGCACTCGCATGACCATGGGCACTCGCATGACCACGGCCATTCGCACGACCACAGTCACGAGCACGGTGCGGCAAGCGTCTCGCACGAGCACAAGTCGCGTGCGCCCGTGCATGTCAGCACCTTCGTGGTGACCTGCTCCGACAGCCGCGATGCCTCACGTGACGCGAGTGGCCGGGTGCTGCGCGAGGGCCTCGAGTCCGCGGGCCACGGCGTCGCCGGCTACGTCGTCGTGAAGGACGACCCGGAGGCCATCCGGAAGGCGGTGACCGAGGCGCAGTCGGTGGGCGCTCGGGCCATCCTCTTCACCGGGGGCACTGGCATCGGTCGACGCGACACCACGGTGGAGACGCTGCGAGGCCTGTTCGAGAAGGAGCTCCCCGGCTTCGGTGAGCTGTTCCGCATGCTCTCGTACAATCAGATTGGCAGCCCGGCCATGATGTCGCGCGCGACCGCCGGCACGTATCAGGGGATGATCATCTTCGCCCTGCCGGGCTCGCCGCAGGCCGTACGACTCGCGCTGGAGGCGCTCATCCTCCCCGAGCTGGGCCACGCCGTACGGGAGCTGACCCGGTAACGAGCGCGCGGGATTTTCACCGCGTGAGAGTTATCGCGGCTTTCCCTTAGTGTTGGGGCCTTGAGGATTGACCCACGGGAAATGTTTACGCAGAGTATACGGAATTCGCTGCTCTGTCGCGAATAGGTCCCGTTGGTCGTCCCTTCAAAGTTGACCCTCCCGGAGAGGAGGAGCCCCATGCATATGAAACGACTGGGTTCGTTGGCGTTGATGCTTGGCTGTGTCTCGGCGTACGCGAAGGCGCCGGAGCGCGAGGTGTGGATCACCCTCGGCGCGGATGCCGTCACGGAGGTGAACGCTGCGTTCATCGTCGCTGGAGCGCGGATTCCGGCGCTGGCGGGGCGCAAGGGCGACGTCGTCGCGATGAAGCTGCCCGAGTCGCGCATCGACCTCGTCTCCGAGGTGATGCACGAGAAGCTCAAGCGCTGCGGCGGCTTCCTCTACCACGAGACAGAGGCGGACGCGCTCGCGGAGCTGTCCGTCGAAGGCGCGCCCGCGCTGGCCCCCTCGCTGGCGGTGACGTACTCGCTGGACAAGGCCCCGGTGGTCAACACGCTCATCGGCGGCATGGCCGCGACGAACATCCACGCCAACATCGAGTACCTCTCGACGCAGTTCCCCACGCGTTACTACACGTCCACCTCGGGTGTGCAGGCGGCGCAGTGGATCCGCAACCTGTGGGCCGGCTACGCCGGTTCGCGCCTGTACGACGCCGTCTCGAACCCGCAGGGCGACGTCACCGCGGAGCTCTTCACCCACGCGGCGTGGGCGCAGCCGTCCGTCATCCTGACCATCAAGGGCTCGGAGCAGGTGCCGGCGGGGCAGGAGGAGATCGTCGTCCTCGGCGGCCACCTGGACTCCACCAACCTGTCGGGCTCCGCGGCGCCCGGCGCGGATGACAACGCCTCCGGCATCTCCACGCTCTCCGAGGTCATCCGCGTGGCCATGGCCTCCAACTACAAGCCGCTGCGCACGGTGAAGTTCATGGGCTACGCCGCCGAGGAGGTGGGGCTGCGCGGCTCCAAGGAGATCGCCGACAAGGCCAAGAACGAGGGCACCAAGGTCGTCGGCGTCCTCCAGCTCGACATGACGAACTACAAGGGCTCCGTGCCCGACGTCGTGCTGATGACGGACTTCACCAACTCGGCGCAGAACGCGTTCATCGGCAACCTCATCTCCACCTACGTCGGCGTGCCGCAGGCCACCTCGTCCTGCGGCTACGGCTGCTCGGACCACGCGTCCTGGAACGCGGCGGGCTTCGCGGCCTCCATCCCGTTCGAGGCGATGATGGGGCAGCACAACAGCACCATCCACACCGCGAACGACACCCTCGCGGTGAGCAACAACAACGCGAACCACGCGCTCAAGTTCGCCAAGGTCGCGGGCGCGTACATGGTGGAGCTGGCGAAGGGCACCGCCACGCTGTCCGACCCCGTGGCGCCCACCGTGGCCCTCACCGCTCCGACGACGGGCACCACCGTGTCCGGCACGGTCACCGCCTCCGCGACCGCGCAGGACAACCAGGGCATCAGCCGCGTGGAGTTCCTGGTGGACGGCGCCGTCGTCGGCACCGCCACCTCGTCCCCGTACTCCATCGCGTGGAACACCGCCGTCATCGCCAATGGCAGCCACGCCGTCGTCGCCCGGGCCTATGACCTCATCGGCAACACGACCGACAGTGCTCCCGTCACGGTGACGACCAGCAACTCCTCCGGCAACGCCATCTACGACCCGGTGCTGCGCGTCCCGCGCTGCGCGAACGTGTCCAACATGTGTGACTCCACCACGCTGCTCGTCGGCCGCGCGAGCCTGGGGCCCGAGGCGAACGGCCCCAACACCGTCAACAACTCGTGCTCGGACGGCGTCAACGGCTTCTTCCACGTCGATGAGTCGAATGACCGCATCAAGGTCTCCACCGTCAGCGGCAACCCCTTCGCCGCCGGTGAGACGGTGCTCATCGAGGCCACGGTGTACGCGCTCGCCGCGCGTCCCGACAAGCTGGACCTCTTCCACGCACCGGACGCCAACAACCCGGTGTGGACGAAGATCACCACCATCGCTCCGCCGGCGGGTGGTCAGCACACGCTGTCGGCGACCTTCACGCTGCCCGCGGGCGCCAACCAGGTCGTGCGCGCGCACTTCCGCAAGCAGGGCAGCGCCACGCCGTGCACCACGGGTGCCTACGACGACCACGACGACATCGTGTTCGCAGTGAGCCCGTAGTCATCGCGTAGGATGCCCTCTTGAGCCTCCTCCCGAAGCCGAGGAGGAGGCTCGGGACTCCCGGGTCCGGATGGGCTCGGGAAGCGTGGGCGGCGGGCCGCCGTTCCAGGAACATTTGGGAGCCCCGACGTGACACGCCGCTCGAAGACGCACCCCGGCCTGAGCCCTCGGGCGGTGCAGCACCTGCGCCCCCGGCTCGACGCCGTGCTGGCCTCCACGGATGCCCGCGCCCGCATCGGGTTCGACCCGGTGGAGTTCCCGCACCGCTACCAGGACGCTCGCGACATCGAGGTCTCCGCGCTGCTCGCCGCCTGTCTGGCCTACGGGCGCGCGGACCTGTTCCGCCCCAAGGTGGACTCACTCTTGAAGCAGATGGGCCCTTCGCCCGCGGACTTCGTGCGGAAGCTGGACGTCGCCGGCGCCAAGGCCCTGCTGACGGGCTTCGTGTACCGCTTCAACGTGGGCACGGACCTGGCGGTGCTGCTGCTCGGCATGGGCCAGGCGCTGCGGGAGCACGGCAGCCTGGAGTCGCTGTTCGTGAGGGGACTTGCGGCCGAGGGCTCGCTGCACGGCGGCTTGAGCGCCTTCACCACGGCGTTGCGCCGCATCCCCATGGAGCCCTTGAGAACGGCGATGGGGCCCGAGCGGGGGCTTCATCACCTGTTGCCCTCGCCATTGGGGCCGGGCGCGGCCAAGCGGTTGAACCTGTTCCTGCGGTGGATGGTGCGCGGCCCGGACACGGTGGACTTCGGCATCTGGAAGCGGGTGTCCGCGTCCTCGCTGCTGATTCCGTTGGACACGCACATCGGCCGCATCGCCGGACACCTGGGCCTGACGCGTCGCACGGACCTGACGTGGCGGACGGCGGAGGAGGTGACGGCGTCGTTGCGGGCGTTGGATGTGGCCGACCCCGTCCGCTACGACTTCGCGCTCTGCCACTATGGAATGAGTGGCGCGTGTCCGGCCCGGCCGCTCCCGGAGAACTGCGAGCGGTGTCCGCTCCTGCCTGCCTGCCATGTCGGGCCGGATGTGGTGGCGGAGGCGACCCGACGGGTCCCCAGTGCCTCGCGGCCCAAGGGCCGCACAATGTCCGGTGGGGAACGTCGTTGATTCCTGCATGAGGGAACGCTGCAATCCGGCCGGGTGTCTGCGTGTGAATTCCACGGGGACATCGGGGCCTGCCCGGGCCGAGGAGCGTGATGCAGTGCTCGCGACACTGGTGTCGGTGCCTCCGGCGGTGGGGGAAGCGGTGGAGCGCGGCCTGCGCGCGTCGGGGGCGAGCCCGTCCTGCCATGTGTTGAGCGTGACGGGGGCCGATGTCATCGCCGCTCCAGTGGAGGAGGGGCTGCTGGTGGCGTGGGATGCGGGAGGGCCGCTGGACGTCCTGCTCGAGGACGTGCGCCGCCTGCATGCGCTGCGCGTGGTGGCCCGCACGCACCTGGTGGTGCTCACCTCGCGAGACGACGCGCAGACCGAGGCGCTGGCGGAGGCGGGCGCGGACGAGTGCGTGGCCTCGGTGGGCTCGGGCTGGGGCGCGCGGGTGATGGCGCTGCGTCGACGGCTGGCGTTGGAGACGGAGGCGCATGACGTCCGCGCCCTGCGCCGCGCCAACACGTTCCTTCGCAGCGCGCTGGACGCGGTGCCGGAGCCGCTCTTCGTCAAGGACCGACAGCACCGCTGGGTGGCGGTCAACCACGCCTTCTGCCGCGTCATGGGCCATCCGGCGGAGGCGCTGCTGGGCCGCTCCGACCACGAGTTCGTCGCCGCGCACGAGGCGGACAGCTTCTGGCGCAACGACGAGCGGGTCTTCCTCACGGGTGTCCCCGACGAGAGCGAGGAGACGCTCACCGACAGGACGGGGCTGGCCCGCGTCCTGATGACGAAGAAGGCCGCGTTCGACGGCGCCGGGGAGAACTTCCTCGTCTGCATCATCCGGGACATCACGGACCAGAAGCGCCTGGAGTCACAGCTGCTGCTCGCCGAGCGCATGGCGTCGGTGGGCACGCTGGCCGCGGGCGTGGCGCACGAAATCAACAACCCGCTGGCCTATGTGAGCTCCAACCTCGCGTACGTGCGGGACCTGCTCGCGCTGCCGGAGCTGTCCGCGGAGCAGCTGCCGGAGCTGCGGGAGGTGGTGGCGGAGGCGCTCGACGGCGCGGGCCGTGTCTGCGCCATCGTCCGGGACCTGCGCACGTTCGCCCGGGGCGACGAGGAGCGACACGGTCCGGTGGACGTGGTGCGGGCGGTGGAGGGCGCGCTGCGGCTGGTGCGCAACGAGCTGACGCACCGCGCGCGCATGGTGTGCACCCTGGAGCGCGTGCCGCCCGTGCACGGCAACGAGGTGCGGTTGGGACAGGTGGTGCTCAACCTGCTGGTCAACGCGCTCCAGTCGTTGCCCGAGCGGCCGGCCGAGGAGAACCGCGTGCGTGTCAGCCTGCGCACCGGACGCGCGGGGCAGGTGGAGCTGGAGGTCAGCGACAACGGGCACGGCATGGCGCCGGAGGTGCAACGCCGCATCTTCGACCCGTTCTTCACCACGCGGCCGGTGGGGGAGGGCACGGG
>NZ_SRLW01000201.1:0-18693 GCF_006518215.1 Myxococcus sp. AB025B | reverse complement strand
GTCCGGCCCCGAGTGCGAGCTGCTCCAGCAGGCCACGCACGAGCTGGGCCGCTTCCAGAGCCTCGCGGGCGGCGCCCTCGTCGCCCTGGGCAGCGCCCTCTTCGTCCTGGTGCGTCGTCGCCCGCCCGCCCCGCCCCAGGCGCCCTGAGCACCAGCCCTCCGGGGCCCTCGTCCTTCTTTCGCCCGACAGCCGGCCGACTTGGAGGGTTAGCGCATTTGGCGGTGTGACGTAGGCGGACTAATTAATAGTGGCCAGGCCATTAGGTTCGGGAGTAGGGAGCGGCCATGCAGCTCGAGTCCCTGAAAATGTTCTGTGATGTGGTGGAGACCGGCTCCTTCTCGCGAGCGGCGCAGCTCAACCACGTCACGCAGTCGGCGGTGAGCCAGCAGATTCGCGCGCTGGAGAACCGCTACGAGCAGAAGCTCCTGTCGCGCAGCGCCCGGCAGGTGACGCCGACGCCGGCGGGTGAGCGGCTGTTCCGCGGCTGCAAGGAGATTCTGGCCCGCTTCGCGGAGGTGGAGCAGGAGATTCGCGAGCAGGCGACGGAGGTGGCCGGCACGAGCACCGTGTCCACCATCTACTCGGTGGGTCTGCACGAGCTCAACGCGGTGCAGAAGCAGCTGCTCAAGGCGCACCCCAAGGTCAACATGCGGCTGAACTACCGCCGCAACGACCAGGTCTACGACGACGTGATTCTGGGCGCGGCGGAGATTGGCATCGTGGCGTACCCGCAGCCGCGCGCGGGCGTGGACATCCTGCCCTTCCGCGACGACAAGCTGGCCGTCGTGTGCGCGCCGGGCCACGCGTTCGCCTCCAAGGCGAAGGTGAGCCTCACGGCGCTGTCGGGCGTGCCCTTCATCGCGTTCGACCGCGAGGCGCCCACGCGCAAGGCGCTGGACCGGCTCTTCCGCGAGAAGAACATCGACATCAACCCGGTGATGGAGATGGACAACGTGGAGACCATCAAGCGGGCGGTGGAGATGGGCCTGGGCGTGGCCATCCTCCCGGTCTCCACCGCGCAGGGCGAGGTGAAGGGCGGCTCGCTGGTGGCCAAGCCCTTCGCGGAGGGGCCCGTGTCGCGGCCCATCGGCCTGCTCATCCGCAAGGGCAAGTACCTGGACCGCGCCTCGGCGGCGGTGCTGGAGGCGTTCAAGTCCGCCGCCAACCTGCCCGCCACCGAGGAGGCCTGAGCCTTCGTCAGTAGAGCTTCCGGAGGCGCGCGGCGAAGAACCCGTCGAAGCCCTCCGGACCCGGCAGGGTCCTCAAGTAGGCCTGGGTGAGCGGCAGCTTGAGGCCCGGCAACACGGGCGGCTCCGCCGTCCACTCCGGGTGGCTGCGCAGGAACATCTCCACCTGGTCCTGCCCCTCCTGCGGCTCCATGGTGCACACCGCGTAGACGAGCAGGCCGCCCGCCGGCACCGACTCCTGGCAGTTCTCCAGGATGCGCCGCTGCAGCGTGGCCAGCCGCGAGAGGTCCTCCTCCTTGCGGCGGTAGCGCAGCTCCGGGTGACGGCGCAGCGTGCCCAGCCCCGAGCACGGCGCGTCCACCAGCATCGCGTGGAACTCGCCCCACGCCTCCGGGAACGGCTCCGCCGCGTCGTGCGCGTAGGCCTTCAAGCGCGACGTCAGGCCCAGGCGCTTCGCCTCGCCGTCGATCTTCCTCAGCTTGTGGGCGTGCAGGTCCACGGCGACGACGTCGTGCTCCTGCGCCAGGTGACAGGACTTGCCACCGGGGGCCGCGCACGCGTCCAGCACCCGCGCGGACTCGGGGATGGCGCCGTACACGCCGACGAGCTGGGCGGCCTCGTCCTGCACCTGCCACAGGCCCTCCGAGTAGCCGTAGACGTCCTCCACGCGGCCCACCGGTGGCAGGATGATGCCCACGGGGGACACGGTGGCGGCCTTCGCGTCGACGCCCACCTCCTGCAGCTGGGTGAGCAGCGCGTCGCGCGTCACCTTCGCGGTGTTGGCGCGGATGACGACGGGAGGGGACTGGTTGTCGGCCACCAGCATGGCCTCGGCGCGCTCGCGGCCGAACTGGCGCAGCCAGCGCTCCACCAGCCACTGCGGATGGCTCTCGCGCACGGACAGGTGGTGGGCCACGTCGGACGGCGACGGCAAGGGCGGCGAGGGCAGCTCCGCGAGCTTGCGCAGGATGGCGTTGGTGAAGCCCGCGGCGCGGGTGAGGCCGACCTCCTTGAGCGCCTGCACCGTCTCCGCCACCGCGGCGCGCGCGGGCACGCGGGTGTGGAAGATTTGATACGCGCCGATGCGCAGGGCCGCGAGCACGCGGTCCTCCATGGCGTCCAGCTTGCGGTCGGCGAAGCGGGTGATGGCGTAGTCGAGCGCGAGCTGCCGACGGGTGGCGCCGTAGGTCAGCTCCGTGGCGAGGCCCGCGTCGCGCGGGTCCTTGGGCGGTGACTCGGACAGCATCGTGTCCAGCACCACGTTGAGGTAGGCGTCCGTTGCGCGGACGCGCGCCAGCACGAGGATGGCGAGTGCGCGGGGATTCATCCTTCGTCGAGCCGGGTCATCAGGTCCACGAGCTGCTCATCGGAGAGCCGCGTCGAGGGAAGGTGGGACAGCGTGAGGCGCTGGAGCTGCTCCTCGAGCACGGCCCGCTGGCCCTGCTCCGCGGGCAGTCCGCGCTGGAGGGCCTCATAGCGGGAGCGCGCCCAGGAGGCCAGCTCCGCGGCGGTGAGCCGGCCCGCGAGCCGGTCGGAGATCTTCTGGTGCACCAGCGCCCGCGTGAGCAGGTCCGTCGTCACCGAGGCGGACTTCGTCCCCCGCCCCAAGGTCTTGCCGCCCTTCGACTCGGGCGCGGCGTCCTTCACAGGGGACGGCTTGCGGCCCAGCGTCTTGCCGCCCTTCGGTGCCGGCACGTCGTCCTCGTCCGAGGACGCCTTTCGCCCGAGCGTCTTGCCGCCCTTGGGCTCCGGAGCGTCATCCTCGTCCGAGGAGGCCTTGCGCCCAAGGCTCTTGCCGCTCTTCGACGCGGGCGCATCCGCCTCCGAGTCCTTGCGCCCCAGCGTCTTGCTCGGAGCGAGCGCCAGCGCCTTCGCGGGCGCGCCCTTGGACTTCCTCGGAGACTGGACGAGGTCATCATCATCGTCGGGCGCCTTGCTCGCGCTCCCCGGCGTGAAGACGCCACTGGCGAAGGTCTCCAGCGCCTCCAGGTACGGCTCGAAGCCACCGGCCCCGTGCACCTGGAGGACACACGCCTCGGCCACCACGGACTCGCGCGCGGGTGGCCGCAGCATGACCTCGATGGCGGGCAGCCCCACCGACTCCAGTCCCTCCTTGAGCGCGTACGAGCCGAACAGGCCCGCCGGATTGACAAGGATGCCGTCCACCTTCTCGCGATGAGCGGCGAGCGCGTCCAGCAGCGCGCCCTCGTGGTTGGACTGGAGGACGGTCAGCTCCATCCCCAGCGACTTCGCGCGCGCCTTCAGCGCGGCATCCAGGTCCGACAGCCCGCGCCCGCCCTCGCGGACACCGAGCAGGTTCAGGTTCGGCCCGTGCAACACCAGCAGTCTCATACCCATGCGCCTGTACTCGAAAGAGTCCGTCTCGTCGTGGCCATCGACTAGGTGCCGAACGGCTGGCTGCCCACGGCCAGCTTGTGGCCCGTGAGGAACTCCGCCGCCTTCATCACCCGCTTGCCTTCCAGCTGGATGTCCAGCAGCACGAGCGAGCCCTCGCCGCACGCCACCTCGATGCCCTCCGCGCCCGCGGACAACACCGTGCCCGGCGCGCCCTTCCCCTGCGCCACCTTCACGCGGTGCACCTTCACCAGCTTGCCGCCCATCGAGGTGAATGCCCCGGGCCACGGCGTGAAGGCACGCAGCCTGCGCTCCAGCGCGATGGCGGGACGGGTGAAGTCCAGCTTCCCCTCCTCCTTCTCGATGATGGGCGCCAGCATCACGCCCTCCGAGGGCTGGGGCACCGGCTTGAGCGCCCCGCTCAGGTACGCCGGCAGGAACTCGCGCAGCACCTCGCCGCCCAGCGCCGCCAGCTTCGGGTACATGGTGGCGCTCGTGTCCTCGGGGCCGATGGGCAGGCGCTTCATCGCGAGCACGGGGCCGGTGTCCAGGCCCTCGTCCATCACCATCAGCGACACGCCCGTCTCCGTGTCCCCGTGCGCGATGGACCACTGGATGGGCGCGGCGCCCCGGAAGCGCGGCAACAGCGAGCCGTGCACGTTGACGCAGCCCTTGGGCGGCAGCTCCAGGATGTCCTTGGGGAGGATGCGGCCATAGGCCGTCACCACGCAGACATCCGGCGAGAAGCGGCGCAGCTCCTCGACGAACGGGGGCGTGCGCAGCTTGGCCGGCTGGAACACGGGCACGCCGCGCGCGACGGCCAGCTCCTTCACCGGCGGCGCCGTCACCGTGTTGCCGCGCCCCTTGGGCTTGTCCGGCTGGGTGACGACGGCGACCACGTCGCCCAAATCGAAACAGGCTTCGAGCGAGGACACGGCGAAATCCGGCGTGCCCATGAAGACGATGCGGGGTCTGCTCATGGTGTTCGGGCTCTCCTCGGGGCAGGCTTCAAGCCACGGACTTGAAGGTGCTCGCGGTGGGATTGTCCACTGCTTGACGCTTGCGCGTGCACAGCGCGGACAGGGTTTCCAGCGCCTCGCGCGCCTCGGGGGTGGTGGCCACGGGCTTCAACGCGGCCAGGGCCCCCTCCAGGGCGTGCGCCTCGTCCGCCTCGCGCTGGCGGATGCGGTCCACCGCCTCGCTGAAGCGGTCGAAGAAGCGCTTCAATTCGTCCTTCTTGCGCAGGGGCCGCAGCCGGGGATAGCGCCCGGCGGCCAGCGCGGCGACATACAGGCTCATCACGTGGACGGGGCCCGCCACCCGATGGGTGAAGAGCAGGCCGAACAGGCCCAGCAGCGCCCCCAGCCCCACCGAGCCCAGCACGGTGAGCCACATGATGGAGTCACCCGCCCCCACGCCCGAGTCCACCGAGGAGGCATGGAGCCGGTACGCCAGGGCTCCGAACACCGCCACGCTGCCCGCCCCGATGCCAGCCAGCAGAAGGATGTACTTGAGCTGGAATTCCCGGTCGAGCAGGTAGGTCCGTCGGGTGTAGCCCGGGCGCGGCGCCTTGTGAGTGTCGTCGGACATGTCGTTGACCAGCGTACCCCAGGTGACCTGGGTGGTTTGCTTCCTTCGTGACAGGAGGTTTACGACTGCCGACAGGACAACCCCGCAGACGACGCCCAGGAGCCTCGATGAGCCGCCCCCTCGCAGCGTGGTGTGTTGCCGCCGTTCTCTGTTTTGTCGCCTGTAAGTCGGACCCGAACTCGCCCGACTACTGGGCCGGGACGCTCCAGCAGACGCGGCGAGCGGAGGACCGGGTGCGCCTCATCGAGGCGATGCGGACGAAGACGAAGGTCAACGAGAGCTTCCTGCCCATGCTGCACGAGGCGCTCTCGCAGGAGCGCAAGCCCGAGGTGAAGGCGGCGCTGGCCCGCGCGATTGGCGACGTGCACCACGCCTCGTCGGTGGAGGCGCTGTCGGCGGCCATCGACCCGGCGGCGGGTGACATGTCCTCGCAGCTGGCGAACAAGGCGATGGTGACGGCGCTGGGCGCCATCGGCGACGTGCGCGCCGTGCCCGCGCTGGTGCCGCTGTTGAGGGCCAAGGACACGTACGCGCGCATCGAGGCCATTCAAGTCCTGGGGAGCATGAAGGCGAAGGAGGCGGTGGAGCCGCTCATCGTCCTGGCCACGGACGAGGGCGTGGAGCCGTTCCTCAACAAGAAGGCCATCGAGGCGCTGGGCCACATCGGTGACGGCCGCGCGGCGCCGGCGCTCATCCGGATGCTGACCAAGGAGCGCAAGGGCAAGTCCTTCTACGTGGAGAGCAGCTTCGCGCTGTTCCAGCTGGGCCAGCCCGCGGCGGACGCGCTGTTGCCCGCGCTGGAGGGGCGTGACGCGGAGCTGCTCGCGTGGGCGAAGACGAACGGCGTCAACCCGGCCAGCTACCCGATGAAGGCGGCGACGGTGCTGGGGGATTTGCGTGAGAAGCGCGCGGTGGAGCCGCTGCTCAAGCTGCTGTCGTTCTCGCACTCGGACGTGCAGATCCAGGCGCTGGTGCGGATGCAGGCGGCGGACGCGCTGGGCCGCCTGCGCGCGACGGAGGCGGTGAAGCCGCTGACGACGCTGGTGCTGGAGACGGACCCCACGGTGCGCGACGCGTACGTGAAGGCGCTGGTGCGGCTGGGCGGCCGCGACGCGCTCCCCGCGCTGGAGAAGGCCGCGGGCACGGGTGACTGGTACGCGCGTGAGGTGGCGGTGAAGGGGCTGGCGATGCTGGGTGACGCGCGCGAGCAGCCCATCCTGCAGAAGCTGGCCACCGGTGAGCCGGCGCGCACCGCGGCCGACTGCAAGGCCACGCAGGAGGAAGGCTGCGAGGACGCGGCGGGGCTGGGCAAGAAGCGCGCGGATGAAATCACCGCGCACGCGGCGTTGCTGGAGGCGGGTCAGGCGTGCACGGGCAACGCGGGCTGCTGGGTGCAGCGCATGGACAAGGCGACCAAGCCGATGATGGAGCGCGCGGCGCTGGAGGTGGGACGCGCGGGCTCGGCGGAGCACGCGCCGGCGCTCGCCGCGAAGCTGTCCGAGCGCGACACGGAGGTTCGCCTGGCGCTCATCCTCGCCATGGGGTGGCTGGTGGACGGCTCGCAGGACGCGGCGAAGAAGGTCCGAGAGACGTCGCTGCCGGACCTGCGCAAGCAGCTCCAGGCCGAGCAGGGCGTCACCCAGTACGCCAGCGTCAACGAGGACCTGCGCCGGCTCCTGGCGCGCATCGAGCGGACCTGATTCGGTTGCGCCGCTCGCACCGTGGCCTTGTGGAGCACGGTGAGCTGACGTACCCGGTTCATCAACGAGGCCCCGCGCCAGTTCCTGGCGCGTATCGAGCGGGCCTCGTTCGAAGGCTCACCCCGTGAGCTGCGGCGCCGCGCGCACCGTGGCTTTGTGAAGCATGGTGAGCTGACGTACCCGGTTCAACAACAAGCACCCGCGCCAGTTCCTGGCGCGCATCGAGCGGACCTGATTCGAAGCGCCCCCCGTGAGTTGGGGCGCCGCTCGCACCGTGGCTTTGTGGAGCACGGTGAGCTGGCGTACCCGGTTCATCAACGAGGCCCCGCCAGTTCCTGGCGCGCATCGAGCGGACCTGATTCGAAGGCTCACCCCGTGAGCTGCGGCGCCGCGCGCACCGTGGCTTTGTGGAGCACGGTGAGCTGACGCACCAGTCGGTCCATCTGGGTGCGGGAGAGCACGTCCAGGTTCTCCTGCGCCGCGGACCTGGGCAGCGGAGACGGCGCGCGGCGGTGCTCCACGGCGAGCGCCAGGTCCTCGAGCACGTTGCCCGCGTAGCCGATGACAGGCGCCAGGTCCTTGCGACCCTGCCGACTGGCGGCCAGCGCCGTCACGGCCGAGCCAAAGCGCCGGGCATACGCGAGCAGCGCCATGGCGGGCTCGAGCTGTCGCGAGGAACCGCGCCACTCGGAGAGCAGCCGCTGGAAGGAGGCCTCCGCGGACAGCAACTGGAGGCCCAGCTTGCGCCGCGCCTCGCGCACCTGGGGCTCCTCGTCCGAGCGCGCGGAGGCCACGCTCAACAGGTAGTCGCGGTCGGCGCGCAATGCGTTGGCGACCTCCTCCGGGAAGCGCGAGTGCTCGGGGCTGGGCCATAGGAGCCACGCGCCCACCAGGGCCAGCACGCCGCCGAGCAGCGTGTTGATGACACGCACTCCGGCCAGCTCCCAGTCTCCGGTCTGAATCTCCGCGAGCAGCACCAGCGCGGGCGCGAGCAGCACCTGGAAGGCGGCGAGGCTCATGGGCTTCACGGCGATGGCCACGGCGAAGAACGCCATGATGGCGCCGAGCAGCACCACCGGGTCCCGCACGAGCGCCACCAATCCCGCCGCCAGCGCGCCGCCGAGCAGCGTGCCCGCGGCGCGCTGAACCCCGCGCTCGAAGGTCATCCCCGAGTAGGGCTGGAGCACGACGATGACGGTGATGATGACCCAATAGCCGTGATTCAGCCCGAGTCCGCGCACGAGCGCGGTGGCGAGCGCGGCGGTGATGCCCAGGCGGATGGCGTGGCGGAAGATGACGGAGTCGGTGCCCCAGTTGTCGCGCAGGGGCTCGAGCAGGGGACGGCGCCGCGCCGACGCGGGATGCGGCCCCATGGGCAGGTCCGACTCGACGGGGCCGCCGTCCTCCAGGTGGTTGGCCACCTCCAGCAGGGCCTCCGAGTATTCGCGCAGGCGGACCAGCAGGGCCTCCGCATGTGAGTACGCGGCGCGCGCGGAGTCTGGCAACTGGCCCTCGGTGACGAGGGACGCGAGCGCGCGACGGACCCGGTCCGTGCTCCAGACCGAGGACTCCACTTCGCGCTTCTCCTGTTCCAGCGCGCGGGCGATGTGCAGGAGGTCCCGCGAGTGGTCCGCGAGCGCTCGCTGGATCTCGGCGCGCAGGGCGTGGAAGCGAGGCTCGCGGGGCGCGAGCTCCAGGGTCTCCGGCAGCGCGACCAGCATCGCGAGCAGCGCGTCCGCGCCTTCGAGCAGCACGAGCAGGTGCTCACCCCGGTTGCTCTCACCCGCGCGGTTGCGGCGGGTGGAGGCCAGCACGCTTCGCGCGTCCTCGAGCGACATGCGCACGCGCGACTCCCAGTCGACGACCTCCACCAGGTTGGCGGGGGGAGGCGGACCATCGAGTGGCCAGCGGCCGACCTCCTCGGCGCGGGAGGCCAGCGCGCGGTAGCAGCGGGAGATGGCGAGGCGCGCGGGGCGATAGGGGCGCAGCGGCCAGAGCACCAGCGCGAGCATCATGGCCCACAGGCCACCGAGGATGAACAACCCGGAGCGGGACAGCGCGTCGGCGAAGCCCTGCGCGGGCAGCGCCAGTGAGACCACCGTGTAGTTGGCGAGCACCACGCCCATGAGTCCGGGGGTGTCGCCAAAGGAGCGCGCGAAGCCGCACGCCGTCACCCAGGCGAGGGTGAGCAGGACATCGGCCCAGTCGGGGAGCTGCAGCGCGGAGACGAGCCCCATCACCGCGCCCAGGAGCGTCATCGCGCCCATGTTGACGGCCCTGTCGCGGTAGGGACCGCCGCGGTCCACCAGCGTGACGAAGAGGCCCGCCATGCCCACCCATGTCACGGCGGGCAGATGCTGGGTGGCGGCAACCACCATGGGCAGGCCCACCGCGAGCGCCGCCCGCAGCCCCGCTCCGAGCGCGGGACGCACGGGCTCCACCCGGACGAACGACTCCAAGTGGCGCCGGAACACATTCATGGAGCTCCCGACTCCCTCATCACGCCCCTCCACGCCACAGCACCGGAGTAACGCCAGGGCGCGGCGCTCGCCATGCGAGGCGACGAGCGCCATCGAGCCGTACGTGAGGCATCGATAAGCCACGGAGATGAGGCACACCGTGCGGACGCGCGCTGCGCGGTCCAGCACACTTTCCGTTCAGGCCGCCGGCGCCCATCCGGCTCCGCCATGGCCGAATGGCGCATCGAGAGGAACAACATCCACCGACAACCTCCCGCGGGCGGGGTGTCTCCGCTTGTCCAACGTGTGACGAGAGGGAGGCCGTTCGCAGGGGTCGAGTGAGGCCACCGCCGAACCACCCGGACAGCGCCATCGCGCCGGTCCGTCCCGTCGTCTGCGTGGGGACACCTGAACGGCTCGCGCCCCGCCGCGTCACGCAGTGGGGCGAGCCCCCACGAGGAGCGCTCGCGAGTTCCGACACAGCCTGTCCTCCGACCCACGTCACGCGGTGCCCTCGCTCCACTCGACGACCCCGGGCCCCGCGACCGCGCGGAAGCAATCCGAGAACCACGCCGCCGCCATGCGCGCCGCGCGAGCCCGTGGCTCTGCCTCCTCGAACCGCCGGCTCGCGCCCTCGACCAGTTGGAGCCCCTTGCGCATCCCCGGCGCCAGTCCATCGAACACCCGCCGCGCGAGCATCGCCCGGTCCGCGTCCTCCCCTGCCCCGAGCACCAGCGTGGGCACGCGCACCTCCGCCACCACCGAGCCCGCCTTGTCCGGTCTGCCCCCCAGCGTGACGACCGCCTGAACACCCCGAGGCTGATGCGCCGCCGCCACCAGCACCGCGGCCGCGCCCAACCCCATCCCCAGGAATCCCACGGGCAACAGCGACAACACGTCGTCACGCTGCAACCAGTCGCGCGCCACCTCCAGCCGATGCGCGATGAGCTCCACGTGCGCGCCCTCGCGCACCGTCCAGTCCTCGGCCTGCTCCTCGTCCGCGGTGCGCCAGTCGAGCCCCAGCGTCGCGAGCCCCGCCGCGTGCAGCACCTCGCGCACGGAGGAGTCCTTCGCCAGCTCCTCGTCCCCCACGAGCATCACCAGGCCGCTCGCCCGCTCGGGGACACACAGGAACCCCGCCAGCAGGCGTCCGGCGACGCCGACCTCCACATCACGCTGATGGACGCGCATCGGCCTTCCTCCCGCGGGGAATGGGCGCCACGCGGGCCCGGTCCGCCCCCTGAAGCTGGGGACCGTCCGCGCCGATGGCAGCGCCTTCACGCCAGGAGCCAGGGCAGGCCGACATCCAAGCGGCCGACCTCCCGTCTCACCCCGCCTCGCGCTCCGGGCCGAAGTCCTCGACATCGTCGGGGAGCACGTCGGGCACGTCGTCGTCCTGGAACGCGCTGGGCAACAGACTGAACGGCAGCAACTTGGCCAGCGCCGCCAACAGCAGCAACCCACCGGGCGCCGCGAAGATGGCGAGCGCGGGAATCGCCTTCGCCACGTCGATGAGCTGCGCGCGCATGCGCTGCCGCTCATCCTCCGTGAGCTTCTGGCGCCGCGCCACCTTCGCCACCAGCACCGCCAGGTCCCCCGTCTCGCGGACCTCCTGCATCAGCCGGTAGAAGTTCTTCTCCAGCGTCTCCTGCATGCCGGCCACCATGTCGTCACCCATGGCGCTGGCCGCGTCGCGCACCGTGAACACATCCACGATGGAGCGATGGCGCGCGTAGAACTCCGCCATCTCCAGCTCCAGCCGGTGCAGCTCCTCCTTCGACACGTGCAGCGCGTCCGCCAGCGTGTCGATGAAGGCCCGCTCGCGCCGCGTGCGCCGCCCGTCCACCAGCGCCGCCAGCAGCGTCTGCTCCAGCAGGAAGTGGCGCATGTCCACGCTGCGCACCTGGCGCACCACGTCCCGCACCGAGCGCCGCCGCTCGAAGGACTGCTTCACCGCTGACTTCAGCTCGGACGCCATCGCCGCCGGCAGCCGCAGGTCCTCCACCTGCTTGAGGATGGCCCGCCGCGCCGGAGTCCCCGGCAACCGGTCCACGCACGCCAGCCCCGTCAGCACCTCCACCAGCAGCGCCTTCTGCTTCGACGCGAAGTCCAGCCGCCGCCGCGTCTGCTCGCGCGACAAGCGCCCGCTCGCGAAGTAGTCGATGGCCTGCCGACAGAACAGCTGCGCGTCCGCGTACTGCGCGCCGTTGTGCAGCACCAGCCCGTACACGGGGTCACCGGCCAGCGTGGGCTCGCGCTTGCGCAGCGCCACCTCCACCTTGGCCACCTGCCGCTTCGTCACCGGCTTGCCCTGGGCCAGCTGCTCCGCCAGCACCTCCGCCAGCACCAGCTCCCCGCCCAGCACGCAGAAGAGCACCAGCAGTTGCTCCACCCGGCGCCCCTCGGGCGCGCCCACCTGCCGCGCCAGCTCCAGCGCGAGCGCCGCCAGCGTGCGCAGCACCGCGTGGAAGAGCTGGTCCTCCAGCGCCTGCGCCTGGAACTCGGTGTCCGGCATCGCGTCCAGCGCCGTGGGCGCGTCCGCGGGAGTGCCGTACAACAACCCGCTGGCGCGCAGGGTGCGCCGCAGATACGCCCGAGCCCGGGCACGCCCGGGCCCCAGCCGCAAGGCGCTCTCCTCCGGAGCGGGCGACCCCAGATGGGCCGCGACCGCCTCGTTGAGGAGCGGGGTCAACCACCCCGCCTTGCTGAAATCCAACACCGGAACACCCCCGGACCCGCCGACGGACGCCTGGAGACGGTCCGCCGGATGTAACCCAGGGGGCCTCCGCGACGCCACCCGGCCTTCGGGAGATTCGACTGCCCGGAGTCAGCCCCTCCAGAACCCAGACTTCTACGGCGCCGGAAGAGTCCCACCCCGGACGCAGACCCGGGCCTACAGCGCCGTGGACTTGCCCGGCTCCAGCTCCAGCACCTTCGTGCCCGGGCGCGTCTTCTTCAGCTCGCCACGCAGCGCCTCGGGCGTGCCCTGCAGGAGCGGGAAGGTGCCGAAGTGCATGGGGACGATGCTCTGCACCTTCAGCAGCCGCGCCGCCTGCGCCGCCTCCGCGGGCCCCATGGTGAAGTGCCCGCCGATGGGCAGCATCGCCACCGTGGGCTTGAACTGGGTGGCGATGAGCGACATGGACTCGAACGCGCCCGTGTCACCCGCGTGGTACAGCGTGGGCCCCTTGTCGACCTTCAGCACGTAGCCCAGCGGCGCGCCCGCGTACTGCGCAGGGGCCTTGGGGTCCGCCTGGTAGCTGCTGGAGTGCACCGCCTCCACCAGGTGCAGCGTGACGTCCTTCACCTGGAACGTCCCGCCCGCGTTGGCGCCCACCGCCTGCGTCTCCGGCAGGCCCAGCTGGTTCACCAGCTCGAACGAGCCGAACACCTTGGCGCCCGTCTTCTGCGCCAGCGCCTTGGCCTCGCCCACGTGGTCGAAGTGGCCGTGGGTGAGGAGGATGGCGTCCAGCGCCTCCGGCTGCGGAGCGTCCTTGGGCGCCTTGGGGTTGGTGAGCCACGGGTCGATGGCAATCACCGCCCCGCCCGGGGTGCGCACCACGAAGGCCGCGTGGCCCCACCACGTCACCTCCAGCTTGCCCTTGGTGGCCGCGGACTTCGCGGCGTCCGCCTTCTTCGCGGCCGGGGCCGCCGGGGGCGTGGCGGCGTCCTGCGCCATGGCCGTGCCACCGAAGGTCAACAGCGCCCCCACCGCGACTGCCCTGAGCTCGTTCCGCATGGTTGTCCTCTCTCGGGTCGAAAGTCTCGACGTGTCGCCGGGTTGCCACGAGGGCACACCCCCGGCCGGGCCGCCGCTTGGCACTGTCCGGGCGGCCAATCAAGGGCCTGCGCGCATCGCCTGCCCCGGGGCGGACAGATGCCCCGGCGGCTCGAAGGCCGCAATCTCGAAAGAACGGTCGACATGACGGGCTCCGGGAAGGATGGTGGACCCCAGCGTGGACCACCGATTCCAAGTCAGCCTCCGTGGGGTCATCGACCTCCTGTCCCACCATCTGTACAGCTCCCCGGGCGTCTACCTCCGAGAGCTGCTCCAGAACGCCACCGACGCCATCCGGGCCCGCCAGCACCTGGAGCCCTCCCACACCGGCACCGTGCGCCTGGAACTGGTGGAGAAGCAGGACGGAGGCCCCCCCACCCTGGTCTTCAGCGACGACGGGGTGGGCCTGACGGAAGAAGAAATCCACCGCTTCCTGGCCACCATCGGCGAGTCCTCCAAGCGCGAGGCCCTGGAGGCCCGCCGCAAGGACTTCATCGGCCAGTTCGGCATCGGCCTGCTGTCGTGCTTCATGGTGTGCGACGAGCTGCTGCTCGTGACGCGCTCGGCACGCGGGGACGGGCGGACGCTGGAGTGGCGCGGCCGGCACGACGGCACCTACGCGGTCCAGGAGTCCGCGCATCCCTTGGACAAGCCGGGCACGCAGGTGTTCCTGGTGGCCCGCGCGGACATGGCGGAGTGGTTCGCGGCGGAGCGGGTGCGCCAGCTGGCACGACACTACGGCGGCCTGCTGCCCTTCCCCATCCAGCTGTCGGTGGGTGGCGAGGTGGAGCGGCTGGACGCGGACGGGCCGCCGTGGCGGCGCGAGTACGCGAGCGCGGCCGAGCGCCGCAAGGCGCTGCTCGACTACGGGCGCGAGGTCTTCGAGACGGACTTCATCGACTGCATCCCGCTGCGCTCGCAGGCGGGGGACGTGGACGGGGTGGCCTTCGTGCTGCCGGCGTCGCCGCACTTCAACGCGAAGCAGAAGCACCGCGTGTACCTGAAGCACATGCTGCTGTCGGAGAGCGCGGAGAACCTGCTGCCGGAGTGGGCCTTCTTCGTGAAGTGCGTGGTGAACGCCAACGCGCTCAGGCCCACCGCCAGCCGCGAGTCGTTCTACGAGGATGACTCGCTCGCCCAGGCCCGCGTGGCGCTGGGACAGGGGCTGCGCAAGTACCTGATGGACCTGGCGCACGAGGACCCGCGCGCGCTCCAGCGGCTGATTGGCCTGCATGGGTTGAGCGTCAAGGCGCTGGCGCTGGACGACGACGACTTCTACCGGCTGGTCATCGGGTGGCTGCCGTTCGAGACCTCGCTGGGCGTGACGACGCTCTCGGAGTACCGCCGGGCGTATCCGGTGGTGCGCTACACGTCCACGCTGGACGGCTTCCGGCAGGTGGCGCGGGTGGCGGGCGCGCAGGGGCTGTGCATCATCAACGCGGCCTACACGCACGACGCGGCGCTGCTGGAGAAGCTGCCGCACGTCATCCAGGACGCGCAGGTGGAGCCGTTCTCCTCGTCGGACCTACCGCAGAGCTTCGAGGAGCTGACGATGGACGAGCGCGACGCGGTGTTCCCGCTGCTGCGCACGGCCGAGCAGGTGCTGGCGCCGTTCCACTGCGGCGTGGCGGTGAAGAAGTTCTTCCCGGCCGAGGTGCCCACGCTCTACAGCTCGGACGAGGAGGGCTCGTTCCGGCGCGACGCGGAGCGCGCCCGCGACGAGTCGGACGACTTGTACGCCAGCGTGCTGGAGGGCGTCATGGCGGCGGCGGGCGGCGAGCCGGTGCAGCTGTGCTTCAACCTGCACAATCCGGTGGTGCGGCGGCTGGCGGCGGTGTCGGACCGGAACATGATGAAGCTGTCCGTGGAGATGCTCTACGTGCAGGCGTTGCTGCTCGGGCAGCACCCGCTGAACGCGCAGGAGATGACGCTGCTGAACCAGGGACTGTTGGGGCTCATCTCCGCGCAGCTGGGCACGGGTGGCGGAGAGGGAGACGGAGGCGGAAGCTCGGGAGGGCTGCACTGATGTCGACGGACTGGCGCGAGGAGGCCCAGGCGCTCTGGGATAGGGCGAGCCGGCAGCGCTCCAGCGAGAGCAAGGTGCGGCTGCTGGAGGAAGCGGTGCGGATGGCCGACTCGCACGGCGACGTGCAGCTGGGCTACGAGCTGCGCGACGACCTCATCGACGCGGCGACCTTCGGGGGCTATCCGGACAAGGCGCTGGTGGCCTTCGCGTGGTGCCGGGGCCAGCAGAAGAAGGACCCGGAGCGCTTCGACCCGGAGGCGATGCTCTGGAAGCAGAAGTGGGTGGTGGGGCGCATCAAGGAGTTCCCGCACATCTCCCGCAAGCAGATCGTCGACGCGCTGGACGACATCGAGCAGTGCTTCACCAAGGTGGACGCGGGCAAGCGCTCGGTGCTGAAGCTGCGCTACCAGGCCGCGCGGGACATGGGAGATGACGCGGCGGAGGTGGACCGGCTGTGGGAGGCGTGGCTCGCGGCGCCCCGGGACCACCTGACGGACTGCCGCGCGTGTGAGCTGGACGACGAGCTGGACCACCACGTGGAGAAGGGCGAGTGGGAGCAGGCGCTGCGCAAGGCGAAGCCCATCCTGGACGGGCGGGTGAAGTGCGCGGAGATTCCGCACCTGACGCTGGGCACGCTGCTCTATCCCCTGTTCAAGCTGGGCGAGCTGGAGCGCGCGGCGGAGCTGCACCGGCGTGGCTACGCGCTGACGTCGAAGAACCGCGACTTCCTGGCCACGGTGGGGGACCACCTGGAGTTCCTGACGCTGACGGGCAACCTGGCGCGGGGGCTGACGCTGCTGGAGAAGCACCTGGAGTGGACGCTGGACCACGGCAGCTACAATGACCGGTTCATCTTCCTGGTCGCGGCGACGTTCCTGTTGGAGCGTGTGCTGGCGGCGGGAGACCGGGACGTGGTGAGCCTGCGCCTGACGAAGTCGTTCCCCGAGCACCGAGCGGACGGCGGCTACGAGGTGAAGGCGCTGCACGCGTGGATGCGTCAGCAGGCGCAGGCCATCGCCACGCGGTTCGACACGCGCAACGGCACGGACCGCTACGCGCGCAGGCTCGCGCGCATCCAGCGGCTCACCGAGGAAGTGCGCGAGTTCCCGCTCGATTGACGGCGACGGGCGCCCACGGGGCCATCACGGCCTCGTGGGAACCCACCATGGATTGATTGGA
Source organism: Myxococcus sp. AB025B (assembly GCF_006518215.1). NCBI lineage: Bacteria > Pseudomonadati > Myxococcota > Myxococcia > Myxococcales > Myxococcaceae > Myxococcus > Myxococcus sp. AB025B. Next base: position 2,418 of record NZ_SRLW01000201.1, on the reverse strand, counting down.
ATCCTGCGCTTGTCTCGCAGTGTCTGTGAAGCAGACGGCAATCCAGACACAGCCCATACCCTGGCAGGATGGACTTCCCTTACAAGGGTTCTGCGCCCATCCCAGGCGCTCCCGGCGGATGTCTGCCATTCGCACGGGCACTCGAAGCCAGACAGGAACCACCATGCATCTCGCGAGGCACTCCCTTCTGACGATGTTCGCAGTGGTCGCAACGGCTTGTGGTGGCGGTATGGAGTTGGACGAGGGTGGCGCGACGGAGCCCGTCACGCCACCCGCCGAGGAGCAGGTTTCGCCCGACACGTCGTCCGAGGACGGCCGGGTCAGCGCGTTCGCCACGTGTACCGGCTATGACGGCAACAACTACTGTCTGGCCGAGTGCAACGACAGCATCAGCTATTGGTACGTCGTCGGCCACGTCTCCGTGGTGGGCTATGGCAACTGCGCCTCGGCGGCGTTCGATTTCTGCCGGTCCATCGGCTACAACGGCCACAATGGCGCCTGCTGGGGATACTAGTCGTCAGTCATTGCTTCGCTGCACATGAACAGACGTCATGCCCCACCACGTTTCGGTGGTGGGGTGTGGCGCATGGGCCTGGGCTCAGCACGTCACCTCCCACAGGTGGCCATTGCTGTCATTGAAGTACACGCGTCCCGCACCGCCGAGGGGGTCCTGGGTCTTCCCGTTCGCCGTGTCGAAGTGGTCGTTGCCGAAGGGAACGCGCTCGGTGCGCAGCCGCTCCACGACCTCCGCGAACCGCTTCGCGTCGACGCGGAAGGCCACGTGCGAGAAGCGCGGCTCGGACGCGGGTGAGAACAGGACGAAGCACCCGTGGTCCAGGTCGATGCGCCGCATGTCGTCATCGGCGCCCTCGGGGACGGGGGCCTTGGCGCCCAGGATTCGCGCGAGGAATCGGGAGGACGCGTCGACGTCGCGTGCGTCCACGGCCAGGTGGTCCAGCTGCATCATGAGGGTTCTCCTTCGAGTTCTGCGAGGGCGGCTTCGAGCGCAGACACCAGCCGCTGCTGCGTCGGTGCCGTGAGGCGCGAGGAGCCCAGGGCGAGTTCCTCGGCGCGCACCTTCTTGAACGCGGTGAGGAAGCGGCTCGCCTTGGCCGTCACCTGGAGCGATTTGCGCCGGCGGTCCTCCGGGTCCTCGCGCCGCGTCACATAGCCGAGCTTCACCAGGCGCTCGGCCATCTGACTCACCGAGGGAAGGGACAGGCCCATCCGCTCAGCGAGGCTCGACAGAGGCTCGCCCGGCTGCTCGCGCACGTGGCGCAGCAGGATGCCCTGGTCGGCCGTGACGCCGTGCTCCGAGAGGAGCGAGAGCACCTGGCCACGCGAGTGCGACACGTGGCCCAGGAAGGATTCGAGGAGGCTGCCGAGCCGTTGGTTCATGCGTCCATATAGTTAACGCGCATGAATTTAATTCGCCAATGAAGCAGGCCCTGGAGCGGGCCTCAACACCCGCCGAATCCCTTCAAGTCGGCAGCGCACCCCGCCCAACGGTGGCTGCCGACAATCTCTTCAATCAGGTAGTCGACCCCACCCAGCAAGGGGGGATCTCGGAGGAAGACATAATTCACATAGCAGATGGGCTCGGACACCCCCACCTCCGGAGCCAGGAGCACCACCCCCCCGAGGCCCAGGCCTCGGTGGGGGCACGTATACCAATCCCGCTCGCGCTCGCCGTAGATGACCTCGGTCTTCACATGCTCGGCGAGCGTTCGTCTCAATCGCGCCAGTTGTTCGGGCGTCAGGCGAGACTCTCGCCTGCCTCGGACCTTCACATGGAATTCACCTGCGTAGACCACCCGCCCATCGCCATGGATGGAGAGACTGTAGTGAGGGCAAACCCCGTCACACCCCGTCCGTCGCATCTCGACGACGAGCCCTGGGTCATCAGGCCTCGTCCGCACGTCGGCATGTGGTGATGACGACGGCGTCACTGTTCCACTCCGGCCCCCACCGCACCCCAGGGCTATGAGCAGAAGGACCCACGGGCGCAGGGCCCCTGGGTACAGGAACATCACAAGGGAGAACTGTCCTGCTTGCTTGAGAGACATGTCCCGCAGGCTACGAGAACGATGCCCCTGTCGCGCCCTCTGCCTCGAATCATGAGGGATTCATGCATGAACGGTGCGCGAAGCATGCCTTTGCCTCCTCGCCGGGCACACCCGAGGGTCCACGAAGCCCCTCGAGTGGCCTGCATCGAGACGTCGAGGCATCCGATGACGCGGGCGAATCATCAGCACGCGCGCCATCGAACGTGTCTGCCGCTCAGCGCTTCAGCTTCGCGAACGGATTGTTGAAAGGCTCCGGGCCCTTCTTGTCACCACCACCACCACCCGGCCGCTGCCCACCGGACGAAGAGCCCGAGCCCTGCTGTCCCCCAGGCCGCGCGCCCGCGCCACCACC
>NZ_SRLW01000200.1:0-18751 GCF_006518215.1 Myxococcus sp. AB025B | reverse complement strand
GCGTCGGGGCGGAGGTGGGGCATGAACGGGGCTCCTTTCAACAGATTCGTCATTCTTGGCGCGCTCGTGTGCGCGCTGGCCACACCGGCGGAGGCCGCCGGTCGCGGCCGGCTGTGGCTCGAGGCCCAGAATCGTTCGCTGAACAACCAGCGAGCCACCCTGAGCGAGGTGGCCCGACGGGCCATGCCCTCGGTGGTCTCCATCACCACGCGGCAGCTCAGTGACGAGACGCCCGCGGGCGAGGAGCCCCAGAAGGGCATCGGCTCGGGCTTCATCATCCACGCGGACGGCTACATCCTCACCAGCGCGCACGTGGTGGAGGGCGCCTCCGAGGTCATGGTCTCCGTGATGCACCCGCGCGGCTACGCGGAGGAGTACCTGGCCCGGGTGGTGGGCGAGGACAACCGCACCGACTGCGCGCTCTTGAAGATCGAGGCGCCGCGCCGGCTGCCGGTGCTCAAGCTCGCCTCCGCGTCGCACGTGCGCTCGGCGGACTGGATTGTCGTCATCGGCAATCCGTTCGGCCTGTCGCACTCGGTGACGGTGGGCGTGGTCAGCTACATGGGCCGCACGGACGTGACGCCCAACGGGCGCGACGGCGACTTCGACTACATGCAGATGGACGCCTCCATCAACCCGGGCAACTCGGGCGGGCCCGTGCTGGACCTGCACGGCGACGTGGTGGCGGTAGCCAACGCGGTGAACGTCGCGGGCCAGGGCATCGGCTTCGCCATCCCCATCGACATCGCGAAGACGGTGATTCCGCAGCTCAAGGCCCACGGGCGCGTGCGCCGGGGCTGGCTGGGCATCAGCGTGCAGGACTTCTCGCCGGAGGTGGCCGAGGAGTTCAACCTCCGCCAGGGCCCGGGCGTGGTGGTGACGGAGGTGGTGGAGGGCGGCCCGGGCGAGCGCGCCGGCCTGCACAGCGGGGATGTCATCGTCGGGTTGGACACCCGGCGCGTGAAGCGCGCGCACACGCTGCGCTGGCAGGTGGCGGCCCGGGGCGTGGGCCATGACGTGCGGCTGCGCGTCAACCGGCTGGGCAAGCCCCTGTCCCTCAAGGTGAAGCTGGAGGAGATGCCGACCGAGCAGCCCGCCACCGCGCTGGCCGCCCACCGTCAGGGACGCCGGCCCGCCGGGGCCCAGTCCGTGCTGGACGACCTGCTGTCGCCCGTGCCCCGGAAGAAGGTGCAGCCGCCAGCGGCGCCGGAAGTCGAGCCGGAGGGCTGGGGTTCCGAAGACGGCGCTCCGGCGCCCTGAGGCCGCCCCGAGCCCACACGGGTCTTCCCGCGTGTCCTTGCGTTCGGGTGGCATGGGCGCTAGACAGTGCGCCTTTTTCGTACCCGGCGGCGGGTCCACCCCGTGTGGCGCCGCGGTTCTCGCATCGTTTCGCAGGAGAGTTCCACAATGGCCGAGGCCACCCCGACGACCCAGAAGAAGCTCACCCACTGGCCGCGCACCGCGAAGGGCGGCGGCAAGAAGGCGTGCACCATCGAGGGCTGCAAGCGCCCCTACCGCGCCAAGAACTACTGCTTCTTCCACTTCAAGCAGTGGCGCCAGGGCGAGCTGCCCCACTCGCGCTACCGCACCTGCTCCAAGCCGGAGTGCCGGATCAAGACGTTCAAGGCCGGCCTGTGCGAGAAGCACCACGGCGAGACGTTCAAGAAGGACGCGGCGTAAGTCGTCCGCATCCGGCGCCGGGGGCGCGTGTCTCCCTCTCATGCAGGGAGCAGTCCCCCGCGCCACCGCGGCCTCGTCGTGCTGGAAGGACGTGAGTTCCGCTCCGCCTCGCACCGGGCCCGCCGCGGCGAATCCCACACAGCATCCCGAAGAGGCTTCCGCCGGACACCTCGGACTCCCGTCCGCGCGCGCCAGGCGCCCGGTGTCGTGAGGTCCACATGCGCCGCGTCACCCGGGTGCGCCCGGTGGTGTCCGGCCTCGCACCCCCGCCTCTCGAGGTGTGTGCGGCGACGACGCCCTGACGGCGGGCGCCCAGCGCCCACATCGTGTCGTGGCGGACGGTGGAGTGGCTCCGCGGTGCGGGCGGGGCGGCAGTGACCCGTCCTCGGAAAACGAGGCGGGAAGATTCCCTCGCGAGCACGTTGGGAGCACGACACCGGAGAGATGCTCCCTTGGACGCATGCCGCCGAGTTTCGCTGGTTGATCCTGAAGCAGATCGGTATATTCCCGCCCGTATGCGTCGCTGGCTCCCTGGGTTGCTCCTCTCGCTCGTCTCGGTCCTCACCGCTTGTGGCGGTGCGGGGACACCCGCGCGCGCGACGATGAGCGTCCGTCAGGCGCTGACGCATCCGCCCGAGTTCATGGAGTTCGAGTCCCCCGCCACGCGCCTGGAGATGTTCCGCGAGGTGGCGAGGCAGTCGGACCTGGAGGCCGGGCAGGCGGCGCAGGCGCTGGTGCTCTTCCCCATCAGCCAGGATGGCGAGCTGCTCGCGGCTCCGGGCTTCGACGCGCGCATGGACCTGTTCCAGGCGCCGGACGCGGGCAAGGGGCTGCAGCTGGTGCTGGAGGCCCGGGCGGGCGAGCGTTGGCCGGAAGACCGCCGAGAGAGCCTGCAGGGGCTGTCCGAGCGGGAGGCGGCGGAGCTGGTGGCCCGCACGCTGCTCGCGCACTGGGGCATCCAGCCCGAGAGTGCGGTGCAGGTGGACCGCGCGTCCGGAGCGCCCTACGCGGTCGCCTACGTGGACGGCATCCTGCGCATCAACCCGGCCTTCCTCTACCTGGCGGCGGCCTACGGTCCTGCTTCCATGCCGGCCGCGCTCCAGTAGAGTCCCGCGCCCGAAGCAGCCCCCTCTCCCTGCTGGACTTCACCTTCCCGAGGGGCGGGCCGCGAGGCGCCTTTGAATACCTCCGCACTTCACGCTCAGCTTCCCCTCACGCTCCGGCAGGTGGATCTGCCGGCGCTCGGCCAGCACTACCGCGGCAAGGTCCGTGACACGTACCGGCAGGGCGACAGCCTGGTCCTGGTGACGACGGACCGGCTCTCCGCGTTCGACCACGTGCTCACCACCATCCCCTTCAAGGGCGAGGTGCTCAACCGGCTCGCGGCCTTCTGGTTCGAGCGCACCAGGCACATCTGCCCCAACCACGTGCTGGACGTGCCGGACGCCAACGTCACCGTGGCGCGCGCCTGCACGCCCTTCACGGTGGAGGTGGTGATTCGCGGCTACCTCACCGGCAGCCTGTGGCGCGACTACGAGAAGGGCACGCACACCGCCTACGGGCTGCCCTTCCCCTCGGGCCTGCGCAAGGACGAGGCCTTCCCCACGCCCATCATCACCCCGTCCACCAAGGCCGAGTACGGCCAGCACGACGAGCCCATCTCCGAGCAGGAGCTCCTGGCGCGCGGGCTCGCCAGCCCCCGTGACTGGGCGCGAATCACCGAGGCGGCGCGGGGCCTGTTCCAGGAGGGCCAGAAGTGGGCGCGCACTCGGGGCCTCATCCTCGTCGATACCAAGTACGAGTTCGGCAAGGTGGGCGACGACATCTTCGTCATCGACGAGATGCACACCCCGGACTCCAGCCGCTACTGGGTGGCGGACGAGTACGAGGCCCGCTTCGCCAGGGGCGAGGACCAGCGCATGCTGGACAAGGAAAACATCCGCCAGTGGCTCATCCGCGAGCGCGGCTTCTCCGGCCAGGGCACGCCGCCGCCCATCCCCGATGATGTCCGCGTGGAGCTGGCCACCAAGTACGTGGCCGCCTTCGAGCAGATCACCGGCACGTCGCTGACGCTCGAGCCGGGCAACGTGCACGAGCGCATCGAGCGGAACCTGCGCCAGAAGGGCTACCTCAAGTAGCCCCTCCAGCGCGCGGCCGGGAGCGACCTACTCGCTCCGGCCGAAGACGCGGCGGAAGATGTCGTCCATGTGCCGCGTGTGGTAGCCCGGGGAGAAGCAGTCGTTGATCTCCTCGGGCGTCATCATCTTGAGCAGGTCCGCGTCCGCGAGCAGCGCCTGCCGGAAGTCCACGCCCTGCTCGTAGAGCTTCATCGCGTTGCGCTGGACGATGACGTAGGCGGCCTGTCGGTCCATGCCCTTGCGCGCCAGCTCCAGGAGCAGCCGCTGCGAGTTCACCACGCCGCCGAGCAGCTCCAGGTTCTTCTTCATCTGCTCGGGGTAGACGCGCAGGTCCTCCATCAGCCGCGCGAAGCGCACCAGCATGAAGTCCGCGAGGATGGTGGCGTCCGGGCCGATGACGCGCTCCACGGACGAGTGCGAGATGTCGCGCTCGTGCCACAGCGCCACGTCCTCCATGGCGCTCACCGCGTAGCCGCGGAGCAGGCGCGCCAGGCCCGTGAGGTTCTCCGAGAGGATGGGGTTGCGCTTGTGCGGCATCGCGCTGGAGCCCTTCTGCCCGGCGGTGAAGGGCTCCTCCGCCTCGCGCACCTCGGTGCGCTGCAGGTGGCGGATCTCCACCGCGAACTTCTCGATGCTCGCGCCCAGGAGCGCCAGCGCCGTGAAGAACTCCGCGTGCCGGTCCCGCTGCACCACCTGGCTGGAGGCGGGCGCGAACTTCAGGCCCAGCTTCGCGCAGACGCGCTCCTCCACGGCCGGAGGCAGGTGCGCGAAGGTGCCCACCGCGCCGGAAATTTTCCCCACGGCGATGCTCTCACGCGCGTGGAGCAGGCGCGTGCGCGCGCGGCCCAGCTCGTCGTACCAGATGGCCAGCTTGTGGCCGAACGTTACCGGCTCCGCGTGGATGCCGTGGCTGCGGCCCATCTGCAGCGTGTGCTTGTGCTCGAAGGCGCGCTTCTCCACCGCCGCCCTCACCCGCTCCAGGTCCTGGAGGATGAGGTCCACCGCGTCGCGCAGCGTCAGCGCGAGCGCCGTGTCCAGCACGTCCGAGGACGTCATGCCCAGGTGCAGCCAGCGCGCGCTGGGCCCCACCCGCTCCTCCATGAAGGTGAGGAAGGCGATGACGTCGTGCTTGGTCGTGCGCTCGATGTCCTCGATGCGCGCGGCGTCCTCGGGGGTGAAGTCCCCGGCGCGCGCGACGCAGTCCTCCAGCGCCTCGCGAGGGGCCAGCCCCGCCTCCACCATCCCCTCCAGCGCGGCGAGCTCCACGTCCCGCCAGCGGCGGTAGCGGGCCACGTCGGACCAGAGGTTGGACATCTCCTGTCGGCTGTATCGCGGAATCACTCGTAGACCTTCACGGCAAAGTCCTTCCGCGCCGCGAACCGGAGCAGCTCCAGTACGGACTCGGAGGACGGACCCAACTTCCTGGCGGTGGTGAGGTTGACGGACAGGTCCAACCCCTCGGGCTGCGCCACCGCCAGCGCTCCCGGGTCGACCTTCTCGTGGATGATGCGGTTGGCCAGCCGGCCCGCCTGCAGACCGATGGTCAGCGGGCTGGGGGACAGGGCCAGCGTGGCGCCCTCCTTCACCTGGCTGGGCGTGAGCGCGACGAGCGGCAGCCGCTTCGCGTGCGCGAAGGCGATGAGCTCCTGCACCACGGCCGCGTTGCCCACCGTCTTGTCGGCCACCATCAGCATCGCGTCGACGCGGCCCGCGGCGCCCTCGAGCGTTTTCGCCACCTTGCCCGGCGAGTCCACCTCCAGCGCGAGGATGGACAGCCCCCGCGCGGCGGCGGCGGCCTGCGCCAGCGCCACCGTGCTCGCGGAGAAGCGAGGGTCGTGCACCATGCCCACGCGCTTGGCCTTGGGCGCCACCGCGAGCAGCCCCTCCAGCTCAGGCCCCAGGTCACTGGTGAGCGAGATGCCGGTGACGTTGGGGCCCTCCAGGCCGTACTTCTCGTAGTACGGCACCATGGCGAAGAGGACGGGCACGTCCTCGCCCAGCGAGCGGCGGGCGGCGTTGGCGGCCAGCGGGCCCAGCGCCAGGATGAGCGCCGGCTTCTGCGCCGCCAGCTTCTTGAAGATGCGCGCGGCCGCGCCCGGGCTCTCGTCGAGCGTCATCTCCTGGACCTCGGCGCGCGCCTCCGCGGAGAAGCCCGCGAGCAGCGAGGTGTAGGGCGCCAGGTTGGCGGACTTCACCGCCACCACCTGCGGACGGCCGCCCTTCTGGGCCCAGGCCAGCGCGGGCGCCAGACAGAGCAGGAGCGCGAGGGCCAGGCGGCTCATGGCTGCGTGCTCGTGCAGCAGCGGAAGCCCACCGTGGCGGAGGCCTTCTCGGGAGGGCCGAAGGCGCGCGCGCTGCAGCGCGACTCCGAGTAGTGCTCGCTGAAGGCACCGCCTCGCTGGACGGCCCCCTTGTGCTCGATTCGGGCCTCGGTCCACTCGGCCGCGTTGCCGGAGAGGTCCATCACCCCGTAGCCCGACACACAGCCCGGATACGTCCCGGAGGGGGCGAGCGCCGCCTCCGACTCGGCTCGATTGACCTTGGAATTGCACTTGCCTGGAACGTAATCGTTGCCGTGCGGAAAGCGCGCGTGGCCCGGTCCCTTGCAGGCCTTCTCCCACTCGTCTTCGGTGCACAGGCGCTTGTTCGCGGCCTCACACAGCGACCGGGCCTTCTCCCAGGTGACGTTCACCGTGGGGCTCGCGCCTCGCTTGTTCGGGTGCTCGAACTCATCGATGCAGAAGGAGGCGAGCTGGACGCTCTCCAGGGGAGGCTCGTCCACCTTCGCCAGTTCGTCGTCCTTGGCCCGCCCGCGCCGCAGGGCCCCGCCGCTCACCAGGCGCATCTCCGTGGGACACTTGTCCGCGAGCGCGACGACGGGAGGAGCGTCCAGGTCGGAGGCCGGGCTCCCTGTCGCGAGTTCCTTCGGGACCGGCACCTTCGCCTTCGCGGCCTGGCGCGCCTCCCAGTAGCGCAGGAACAGGAACCCACCTCCGCCGCCCAGCGCGAGGCCGCCGACAATCAGTACCGCCATCCAGACGAACATCGAGCGACGCCGCGCGGCCGCGGACTTCCGGGGCCGGGTGGCGCGCTGGGTGGGCGCGATGCGTGCTCCCGAGACGACGGGCGAATCCATCGTGCGAGCGCCCGACATCGACGGTGAGCCATCGAGGGAGCGCGGCGCGGTGCGCGCACCGGACATCGCCGGTGTGGTCTCCAACGTGCGCGCCGTCCGGATGCTCGGCACGGGCACCGCGGGCGCCGCGTCGAGCGTGCGAGCCAGCGGCCTGCCTCCACCGGAGGGCGCGGAGCGAGGCCCCGAGTCGGAGGGCCCGGGCTCACTCCCCTCCCCAGACGACTGCGCCTTCTGCGACGAGCGGGGCTGGGCCGAGGCGACCTGCCCCGAGCCCCGTGGCGCCGGACGCGCGGAGGGCTCCGAGCGCCCCGGCTGCGAGGGCTCCGCGGCCGGGGAGCGCGCGAAGATGATGGACTCTGGCGAGCCCCGGGCCCCCGCCGGAGCCGAGGGCTCCGCGGCGGACGAGCGCGCGAAGATGACCGGCTCCGACGCGCCTCGCGAACCCGCGACGGGGGCCGGCTCCGCGGCCGGGGAGCGCGCGAAGATGATGGACTCCGGCGAGCCCCGGGCACCCGCGGGAGGCTCGGCGCGCGCGGACTCCGTGGCGGCCTTCGCCGCGGACGCGGTGATGAACGGCAGCGCCTGCTCGGTGAGGTGCTGATGGGACGCGGTGGGGTTGGCGCCGATGATGGCGGCCAGCGTCGCGGCGTCGAGCGGCTGGGTGGCGTCCGGCGGAGGCGGCTCCTCCTCGTGCGACGTGGCCCGGGGCGGGATGCTCACGCTGCCCGTGGCCGCCGGCATCATGCCCGTGGGCACCGGTGGCGGAGGCCGGGCCGACATGCGGATGGCCGCGGCCTGCGCGGAGCCCGAGGGCGGAGGCACGCCACGCACGCGCGTGACGACGGCGGGCGGGGAGCGCGAGAGGATGCTGGCGAACTCGGCGTGCAGCTCGCCGGCCGACTTCGGCCGCGCCAGCGGATTGATGTTGAGCGCGCGGCGGTAGAGCGCCTCGAAGGACGTGGGCAGGTCCGGGTGCAGCGACGTCAGCCCCGGCACCACGCCCTCGGTGGGGACCAGGCCGGTGAGCATCTCGCCCATGATGACGCCCAGCGAGTACACGTCCATGCGCGTGTCCAGCTCACCGCCCGCGACGTACTCCGGAGCGATGTAGACCTCCGCGCGGTGGCTCTTCTGCGCCTGGACGAAGGGCAGCTGCGGCACGGCGAGCCCCAGGCCGTAGTCCGTCACCTTCAGCAGGTCCGGCAGGACGATGACGTTCTCGGGCTTGAGGTCGGAGTGCGGGCCGAAGCGGTGGGCCGCGTCGAGCGCCGCCGCCATCTGCGCCAGCAGCGGCTCCACGTCCTTGAGCGAGAAGAGCTGCCCGCGCGAGGCGCGCTGCTCCACCATCCGCCGCAGCGTCATGCCCTCCAGGAGCTGCATGGTGAAGAAGGGCCGCTCGCCGTCGAGCCCCTCTTCGTAGACGCGCAGCAGGTTCGGGTGGTTGAGCTTCTTGCCCACCCGCATGGAGAACGAGAACTGGGTGCGCTCCTCGGGCTGCTGGACCAGGCGCGGGTGCACCGTCTTCAGGGCGACCTCGACGTCGATCTCCTGGTCCTGCGCGCGGAAGACGAAGCCCATGGGGCCGGAGCCCACCACCTCCTGGATGGCGTAGCGGCCGGCGAGGACGTCCCCCGGCTTGTAGGGGGCGCCTTCCAATCCACGCTTGCGAGCGACGCCGGCCGCCTGGCGAGCGGTCGCGTCGTACTTCATCCCGCAGGTGGGACAGGTGTCGGTCGTCTCGGGGACGTGGCTGCCGCAGCGGTAGCAGAGCAAAGCAGTCGGACTCCAGGGGCCGGTCGAGGGGGACCGCAGGCGGGGACGCGGTCCAGGCCTCTTATTCTGCACGCTCCCCTGTCATCAAGGAACGATGCCGGGCCTTCCGACGAACGGCCTAGCGGCCGGTGGAGCCGAAACCATTCCCCCCCCGCGCCGTCGCGTCGAGGACCTCGACTTCCGACAGGCCGACGGAGGTCACCGGCGCCACCACCAGCTGGGCCACCCGGTCGCCCCGACGCAGGGTGAAGGGCTCGCTGGAGAGGTTGACCAGCAGGACCTGCACCTCCCCCCGGTAGTCCGCGTCCACCGTCCCGGGCGCGTTGAGCAGCGTCACCCCGTGGCGCAGCGCCAGCCCGGAGCGGGGCCGCACCTGCCCCTCGTAGCCCGGGGGCAACCCCAGCGCGAGCCCCGTGGGCACCGCCATCCGCTCCAGGGGCCGGAGCACCCGCTCCCCGTCGATGTCGGCGCGCAGGTCCAGCCCGGCGGCGAGCTCCGTCTCGTAGCGGGGAAGCGGCAAGGGCTCCGGATGCGCCCGCACACGGCGCACCTGCACAATCAAGGGCGAGGCCATGGCGTGGATGTACCACACGCCTGCCCCGTCTCCAGTTCCCGCGCCGACGTCACGGGTTGTCCCCGGAAGAGACGACAGGCTCGGGCAGGCTTCCAGGTCCGGAAGCCCGGCCCGGACGCGCTCAGGGCGCGGTGTCCTGGGACATGGCGCGCACCGTGGCGCGGAACTTGAGCGGGTCCATGGGCCGGGAGGCCAGCTCCAGCTGATAGTGCAGATGAGGTCCGGTGGAGCGCCCGGTGTTGCCGGAGCGGGCGATGAGCTGCCCCCGCGTCACCTTCTCGCCCACCCGCACCAGCAGCTCCGAGTTGTGGCAGTACGCGGTCGTCACCCCGCGCCCGTGGTCCAGGACGAGCACGCGGCCGTTCACCGCGTCCTCGCTCGCGCGCCGAACCACGGCCTCGGCCACCGCGGAGACCTCCGTGCCGACGGGCACGCCCAGGTCCACGCCCGTGTGCAGCTTCCGGGTGCCCAGCACCGGGTGGTGGCGCTCGCCGAAGGGGCTCGTCACGCGGGCGCTCTCGTACACGGGCCAGCCCAGGCCGAACGTCGTGGACAAGGCGAGCGCCTGCGCCGCGCCGACGGACGCGCCCTCGAAGCCCGGCGGCAGCTGACGGTTCAGCGCCTCCAGCGTCGGAGCGCTCCCCTCCGCCGCCACGCGCTCCACGGCGTAGCGGGCGGGGACGCGGCCGACGAAGAGGGCGGCCAGCCGCGCCTCCTCCTGGGGGAAGTCCCCCGCCAGCGCCGCGTGCAGCCTGCGCGCGACGCGAGGGCCCTCCACCGGGTCCAGCAGCGTCGCCATCGGGATGCCCAGCTCCTGGGCCAGCGCCAAGGAGGGCTCGCGCGCCCGCGCATCCAGGCCCTTGAGCGCCAGGTGCGTGCCCCACGCCAGGGCCTCGGCGTCCGTCAGCGGACGCACGATGGAGACTTCGGGCGCGAGCACAGGCGCCGCCAGCGAGGTGCCCGTCACGCCGTCGTAGTACGCGAGCAGCGGGCGGGCGGTGCTCTTCGTGGAGAAGGCCCACGCGGAGGCCTTGCGCACGAGCGCGCCCGCGGGCGTGTGGTGGTACGCCGTCCACACGCACAGCACCGCCATCAAGAAGTCCAGCAGTCCTCGGGCCTGGCGCGCAAACATGTCGGGCCCCTAGCGAAGGAAGGACAGCAGTGGAGAGGCGTCCAGCACCGCGGCCACCGCCAGCGGCGCCACCACCGCGCACCCGAGCAGGCCGCGGGTGAAGGCCTTGCGTCCGGACACGCCCGCGCAGGCCTCGTCCGCGTGCTGGAGGTTTCGCAGCACCGCGCGCCAGCCCAGCGTGGCCAGCACGCCCACGAGCACCACGAGCGCCAGTCCGCGCGCGCCCCCGTCCGCCACGCGGTCTCCCATCAGCTCGCGCCAGGAGAGGTACACCGTGCCCTGGAGGAGCCGCGCCACCGTGCACGCGCCCGCCACCACCACCGCCGCCGTGGACAGGGGCCGGAGCCACCGCATGGGCGTGGGCTGACGCAGGCACCGCCGCCACAACGCGCGCCACGAGGGCTGGGTCTGCGTTCCCTCCAGCGCCACGCGCCACGCCTCCGCGGGCCTGGCGGCCGCCGCCTCGCGGTAGCCCAGCGCGGGCAGCGCCAGGACCAGGTCCGCGGCCAGCTCCCACACGAGGGCCAGGGCCCGCGCAATCTCGGTGCGCAGCTCCAGCGACACCCACTCCACCATGGGCGCCGTCAAATCGTAGCGGCCCACCACCCCGTCGAAGGCCGCGTCCGCGCGGTCCACCAGCGACAGGAGCCGGTCATCCAACGTGTCCGCCGCCGCGTGCACGCCCACCGCGACGAGCGCGAGCAGCCCCAGCGGCATGAAGGCCCACCGGAAGGCGCCCAGCAGGCGCGAGACGTCGGTGACGAATCCAGTGGAGCTGGGCGGTGGAGCAGGCGGCAACAGGGCCTCCGGGAAGCGGGGCTCGCACCTCCAACGCACGCGCCCCCCGTCCAGGTCTAAGCCAGTCTCCCCGGAAACGAAAACACCCCCCTCCCGCGCGAGTGGCGGAAAGGGGGTGCGAGGCTGCCCGGAGGCCCTACGAGCGGGCCCGGGTGCCCAGGGGCATCACGCCTTGGCGTTGGGCTGCGTGGCCTCGGGAGACGGCTGGGCGGCGACCGCGTCGGCCGCGCCCTGCTGGGCCGCCGCGCGCTCCGCCATCGCCTCCTTGCGCGACAGGCGGATCTTGCCCGTCTTGTCGATGCTGACGACCTTCACCAGCACCTCGTCGCCCTCCTTCAGCACGTCGGAGACGCTCTTGACGCGCTTGTCGGACAGCTCGGAGATGTGGATGAGGCCGTCGGTGCCCGGGAACAGCTCCACGAAGGCGCCGAACTCGGCGATCTTCCGCACCGTGCCCGTGTAGATCTTCCCGATCTCCGCCTCGCGGGTCAGCGCCTGGATCATCGCGATGGCGGCCTTCACGGCCTCACCGTTCGCGCTGGCGATGTCCACCCGACCGGAGTCCTCGATGTTAATCGCCGCGCCGGTGCGCGCGATGATGTCCTTGATGACCTTGCCGCCCGGCCCGATGACGTTCTTGATGAACTCGGGACGAATCTGGATGGTCGTGATGCGAGGAGCGTACTGGCTGATCTCCTTGCGCGGCTGCGCCAGCGTCTTGAGCATCTCATCCAGGATGTGGAGGCGGCCCTGACGCGCCTGCTCCAGCGCGCGGCTCATGATCTCCGTGGTGAGGCCGGTGATCTTGATGTCCATCTGGATGGAGGTGATGCCCTTGGTGGTGCCGCACACCTTGAAGTCCATGTCGCCCAGGTGGTCCTCGTCACCGAGGATGTCGGACAGGATGGCGATCTTCTCGCCCTCCTTCACCAGGCCCATGGCGATGCCGGCCACCGGCGACTTGATGGGGACGCCCGCGTCCATCAGCGCCAGCGTGCCACCGCACACGGAGGCCATGGAGGAGGAGCCGTTGGACTCGAGGATGTCGGAGACGAGGCGCACCGTGTACGGGAACGACTCGCTCTTGGGCACCATGTTGCGCAGCGCGCGCTCCGCCAGCGCGCCGTGGCCGATTTCACGACGGCCCGGTCCGCGCAGCGGCTTGGTCTCGTTCACGCTGAACGGGGGGAAGTTGTAGTGCAGCATGAAGCGCTTGAAGGACATGCCTCCGAGCATCTCCAGGCGCTGCTCGTCCTCGCTGGTGCCCAGCGTCGCCACCACGAGCGCCTGCGTCTCGCCACGGGTGAACACCGCGCTGCCGTGGGTGCGCGGGAGCACGCCCACCTCGCACGTGATGGAGCGGACCACGTCGTGGCCACGGTCGCCGATGCGGCCACCGTTGACCGTCATCTCGCGCATGTGCTCGTACTTGAGGTCTTCCACCACCTGCTTGGCGTGCTTCTCCACCAGCGGCGTGTAGGCCTCCGCGAGCTGCTCCTTGAGCCTGGCGAGCGTCTCCTTCTTCGTCTTGGAGAGCGCCTCGTAGCGCGCGCCCTTCTCCTTGATGGCGTAGCCGGCCTTGATGCCGTCCATCGACAGCTCGCGCACCTTGCCGCGCAGGGCCTCGTCCACGGAGGCCGGCTTGTCGAACGAGCGCACCTGCTTGTTGAGCGCGCGGCGCAGCTCGTCCTGCAGGTCCAGCGCGGGCTGGGCGGACTGGAAGCCGAACTCCAGCGCGGCGACCATGTCGGGCTCGGACACCTCCTCCGCGCCACCCTCCACCATGACGATGGCCTTGCGGCTGACCGCCATGACCAGGTCCAGGTCGCTCTGCTCACGCTGCTTCGCGGTGGGGTTGGCCACCAGCTGACCGCCCACGCGGCCCACGCGGATGCCCGCGAGGGGGCCGTCGAACGGGATGTCGGACACCCACAGCGCCGCGGAGGCGCCGGTGATGCCGTGCACGTCGCCCTCGTTCTCCGGGTCCGCGGAGATGACGCTGGCGATGATCTGCGTCTCGTACGCGTAGCCTTCCGGGAACAGCGGACGCATGGAGCGGTCCACCAGGCGGCTGGCCAGCGTCTCCTTCTCCGTCAGCCGGCCCTCGCGCTTGAAGTAGCTGCCGGGGATGCGACCCGCCGAGTACAGCTTCTCCTGGTACTCCACCGTCAGCGGCAGGAAGTCGATGTCCTTCTTCTCCCGCGCGCTCACCGCCGTCACGAGCAGCATGGTGTCGCCATAGCGGACCACCACGGAGCCATCGGCCTGCTTGGCCAGACGGCCCGTCTCGATGCTCAGCTCGCTCTCGCCAATCTTGACGCTCTTCTTCAACATGTCCTTGCCTCGGTATTGCTTCGGGCGAGGACCCCACCGCACGCACCCGGTCCAGGACAAATGGACCCGGCACCCCGGGAGGGCCCTCGGGGTGTATGAGCGGTCGCCAAGGCCCGAAAAGGCACATGACAGGCAACCGCCAGCCTGTACTGCGGAAGGGCGCTTGCGGAGCGCCGGAGGGATGTCCCGGAACTTTTGATCCCTGATCGCACCGGCCGACCTCACACCCCAGGTCAGCCGGTCCGAACGGAAACCAAAACCTCCGACGGCACCACTCCCTCGCCCGCCACCACCCACCGCGACTCGAACTGCTTCGTCCTTCTCAAACGCGCGGGGCGCTGGTTGAACCAGCGCCCCGTTTGCTGCCGAGATGCCTACTTGCGGATGCCGAGGCCCTCGATGAGCTTCTTGTACCGGGTGACGTCCTTCGACTTCAGGTAGTCCAGAAGCCGACGACGCTGACCGACCAGCTTCAGCAGACCGCGGCGGGAGTGGTGGTCCTTCTTGTGCGTCTTGAAGTGCTCGGTGAGCATGTTGATGCGCTCGGACAGCAGCGCCACCTGCACCTCGGGGGACCCGGTGTCAGACTCGTGGGTCCTGAACTTCGTCACCAGCTCCGACTTGCGCTCCTGATGCAGCGACATGTGATTCTCGTCCTTCTGTCCCGCTCCGGCGTGGATACCACTTGAGTCACCCAGGTCCGCGGAGGGGTACAGACCGGGTCTCATGCTCATGCTTCTAACGAGCGGGGGGCTTATAAGCTTCGCCCTACCCAGGGTCAACCTTGGACGCCTGCCCGTGCGCCCCCCAGGCCTGGGAGCGTGAGAAGACGCACAACCCGGCGCAAAGGGGCGCCTAGACGAGCACCCGCAGGTAGCGCAGCCGCCCGCCCACGCCCTCGGCCACGGCGAGCAGCGCGCCGTCCGGTCCCATCACCCGCACGCGGCCGGGCTTGAGCGAGGCGGGGACCTCCACCGGGACACCGTGGGAGACGCGGCGCGCCTCGTCCGCGTTCACCCGCACCTCGGGCATGTCCACCAGCGCGTCGGAGAGCGACACCAGCCGCGGGGCCAGGAGGCCCTCCTTCGCCAGGGACGCCACGTCCGTCAGGGGCAGCGCCCGCGCCAGCGTGAAGGGCCCGCTGGAGGTGCGACGCAGCGCTTCCAGGTGCGCCCCGCAGCCCAGCGCGCGGCCCAGGTCGAAGGCCAGGGTGCGCACGAAGAAGCCCTTGGAGCAGCGCACGGACAGGTGGAGCCGGTCCGCGGAGAAGTCGCGCAGCACCAGCTCGTACACCGTCACCTGGCGGGCGGCGCGCTCCACCTCTTCGCCCGCGCGGGCCAGTTCATACAGGCGCTTGCCGGCCACCTTCACCGCCGAATACATGGGCGGCACCTGCTCGAAGGGCCCCCGGAAGCGCGCGAGCGCGGACTCGAGCAGCGCGGGCGTCAGCGCGGGCACCGGCGCCCGGGCCGTCACCTGGCCTTCGGCGTCCTGGGTGTCCGTCTCCGCGCCCAGGCGCACCGTGGCGTCGTAGGCCTTGTCGCCCTCGGTGATGAAGCCCGCCACCTTGGTGGCCTCCCCCAGGCACAGGGGCAGCACCCCGGTGGCCATGGGGTCCAAGGTCCCCGTGTGGCCCACCTTCTTCAGCTTGAGCAGCGAGCGCACCTGTCGCACCACGTCGAAGGACGTGGGGCCGGTGGGCTTGTCGATGACGAGGACGCCGTCCATGTCCGCTCAATATTGTGGGGCTGGCGCCAGAACTACCAGCCTTCCTTGCTCCGGACCTCGCGCAGCAGACGGTCGATCTTGTCCCCCTCGCCGACGGACTCGTCGAAGGAGAAGAAGACCTCGGGCGACACCCGCAGGTTGACGGCCTCGGTGACGGCGCGGCGCACGAAGCCCTTGGCCGCCTCCAGCCCCTTCTGCGTCTCGGCGCGCTCCTCGGCCGTGCCCATCATCGAATAGAAGACACGGGCCACGCGCAGGTCCGGGGAGACCTTCACGCCGGTAATCGTGATGAAGCCGATGCGGGGGTCCCGCAGCTCGCCACGGGCCAGCAAGGCCCCCAGCGCCGCCTGGATCTCCTGCCCCACTCGCTCGGGTCGGGAATGCGTCGTCATTTCTTCTCCCAGTCTCGCGGGTTGCGCAGGGCGCGGGCGCGAGCCCGTGCCTCGTCCAGCGTCATCCGTCCACCGCCCGACGGAGACGGGCGGCCCGTACCGGGGCCACCGTCGTTGTCGCCGTCATGACGGCGCTCCCAATCTCCCAGCCCCTCGGCCTCCGCCAACGAAGCCCGCTCACCCCGGAGGAAGCGGGCAATCGCCGCCTCCGACTCGGCCGCCGCCTCCTCCGGAGACAGCGCCTCGTCCTCCTCGTCCAACACCTGCCGCGCGGACTTCGCCCCGAGCGAGGAGGCCTGCGAAGGGCCTCCCGCGAAGAGCTGATCTCCGAAGGCGAGTATCTCCGTCTCCCGCGACATCAGCGGGGCGACGTACATCTCCTCGATGAAGTGGATGACCTTCTCGAGCTGCTCGTCCACGTGGCGGCGCTCGTTGCCCACCACCGAGAGAGCGAGCGTGGCCTTCTGCCAGAGGTCCTGGTCCTCCACCTCCGCCATGGCCACGTTGAAGCGGGCCTTCACCCGGTCCATCACCCGGCGGAGCACCTGCCGCTTCGACTTCAGCGAGCCGCTCTCCGGAATCTGGAGGGTCAGACGTGCGACACCCACGAACATGCCAATCCCCCGGCCTCGGAAGACCCCGCGAAGTCGCGAGGTCTCCCGGGCGAAACCATTCCGGGAAGGTGGGGCCTTCCCGGAGGCGAAGAGGACGCGGTCGAGCGACGACTAGGTGAGGCTCTGCCGGGTCTCCTCGATCTCGTAGGCCTCGATGATGTCGCCGGCCTTGAGGTCGTTGAAGCTCTCGATGCCGATACCGCACTCGAAGCCCTGCGCGACCTCCTTGACGTCGTCCTTGAAGCGACGCAGCGACGCCATCTTTCCGGAGAACAGCTGCTTGTTCTCGCGCATGAGGCGCACGAAGGCGCCGCGCTTCATCACACCATCCAGCACCGCCGCGCCGGCGATGGTGCCCAGGCGGGGGACGTTGAAGGTGTTGCGGACCTCCGCGCGGCCCAGCTTCTTCTCCGTGCGGATGGGCTCCAGCAGGCCCTCCATCTGCGTGCGCACCCCGTCGATGAGCTCGTAGATGATGGAGTAGCTCTGCAGGGTGACTTCCTGCGCCTTGGCCGCGGCCTCCGCGCCGGACTCCGGGTGCACGTTGAAGCCGAGCACCACGCCCTTGGAGGCGGCCGCGCGCATCACGTCGCCCTCGGTGATGGCGCCCACGCCCGTGTGGACGATCTCCACCTTGACCTTGTGCGTGGACAGCTTCTGGACGGCCTGCTTGACGGCCTCCGCCGAGCCCTGCACGTCCGCCTTGATGACGACGCGCAGCTCCTTGGGTCCACCGCCCGCCTTCGTCTTGGCGAACAGCTGCTCCAGGGACTCGCGGCTGACCTTGGACAGCTCGGTCTGCCGCTCCTTCATGTTGCGGTGCTCGGCGATCTGCTTGGCCGCCTTCTCGTCCGCCACCACGTTGATGGCGTCGCCCGCGCTGGGGACACCGGACAGGCCGATGACCTCCGCGCAGTAGCCCGGCTTGACTTCCTTCACCTGCTCGCCGCGGCTGTTGTTCATCGCGCGGACGCGGCCGTAGTGCGAGCCGGTGACGACGGCGTCACCCAGCTTGAGCGTGCCCTCCTGCACCAGCACCGTGGCCACCGGGCCACGGCCGCGGTCCAGCTTGGCCTCGATGATGGCGCCGACCGAGGGACGGTTCGGGTTGGACGTGAGCTCGAGGACCTCGGCCTGCAGCGCCAGGTTCTCCAGCAGCAGGTCCAGGTTCTGCTTCGTCTTGGCCGACACGGGCACCATGATGGTGTCGCCGCCCCACTCTTCCGGGGTGAGCTCGTGGTTGGCCAGGTCCTTCTTCACGCGGTCCGGGTTGGCGCCCGGCACGTCCATCTTGTTGATGGCGACGACGATGGGCACCTCGGCCGCCTTCGCGTGCTTGATGGCCTCCACCGTCTGCGGCATCACGCCGTCGTCGGCGGCCACCACCAGCACCACGATGTCCGTCACGTTGGCGCCGCGGGCGCGCATGGACGTGAAGGCCTCGTGACCCGGGGTATCCAGGAAGGTGACGTCACCGCGCGCGGTGGTGATGCTGTACGCGCCGATGTGCTGGGTGATGCCGCCCGCCTCGCCCGACGCCACGTTGGCGCTGCGGATGGCGTCCAGGAGGCTCGTCTTGCCGTGGTCGACGTGGCCCATGATGGTGACGACCGGCGGGCGCGGACGCTCGTCCTCGGGACGGGCCTCCACCTCGGGCAGGTAGTCCTCCACCTCGAAGCCCACGCGCTCGACCTTCCACCCGTAGTCGGTGGCGAGGATTTCGGCGGTGTCGGCGTCCACCATCTGGTTCGCCGTGGCCATCTTCCCCTGGCCCATCAGCTTCTTGATGATCTCCGCGGTGCGCACACCCATGCGCTGGCCCAGGTCGGACACCGAGATGCCCTCCTGCAGCTTGATGACCTTCTTCTCCTCGGCCATCTGGGTGATCTGCGTCTTGGCGCCCTTCTTCGTGGGCTTGCGCTTCTTGCCACGGATGGGGATGGTGACGCGGCCCCAGACCATGTCCGTCAGTTCCTGCTTGGACACGCTGGTCGTATCGCCACTGGTGCGCTTGCGCTGGCCCCGCTCCTTGTTCTTGGAGACGTCCACCAGCTCGCGGCCACGGCCCAGGTGGTCCGGGACCACCTTGTACTCACGCCGCTCGGGGATGCCCGCGCGGCCCGGCGCCATGGGGTACTGCTTGGCCTGACCCGCGGTGGGCGTCACGCGCCGCACCTGGATGAGCGGGCGCGAGATGACGACGGCCTGCGTGGCCGTGGGCCGCGCCTGGCCACCCGTGGGGGTCACCTGCGCGTGGGGAACACCGCCCACCATGATGGTGGGCCCCTGCGGCGCGGCGGTGCCGCCGGCCGAGGCCTGCGCGGACGGAGACGTGCTGGGCCGCACCGGACCCTGGCCCGGACGCGCGCCCTGGCCCTGGTACGACGGATAGCTCGGACGACCCCCCGGGCCACCCGGACGCCCCCCCGGGCCGCCGGGACCACCCGGACGC